>JBCCWS010000002.1:300000-486572 GCA_039193195.1 Pseudomonadota bacterium | reverse complement strand
TTTTTACCTCGGTGACTGATCTGAAGCGTAAGCTCATGCGCTACGTACGCCAGTACAACAAGTCGCCAAAGACCGTGAAGTGGAAGTACTTCGACCCAACGCGCCGAATCGCTACTGAATCAGCTGTTACAGGACACTAGTGCTGTTTTTCTACGTGTTGGCCTCGGCAAGCCCGCCGCAACACGCGTCAGAGGACGTTTTCACGCCCATGATCTTGTTGATTTTCTTGTTTTTTCCAATTTGGCTATTCACTTTCCTAGCGGGTGTTTGGCCACGGGCAGGAGTCTTCATCGTCATGTTGCTTGCGTCGACGCTCTGCGGTGCTGCAGTGGCCGGCATCGTCGTCCATGCGCGCATCGGTCAGCTTTTCGACAATGAAAACTTCGTGGGATTCACTCTGCTGCTTTGCTACGGCGCGAGCATCATTGCCGCAGCATCTCATTACCTGAACGCCGTGTTGGGTTCACGGCTTGCGACGACCAGATGATTCGGTCCAGGCTGCCACCGATACGGGTAGGTGCCCTGCTGGGGACGCTATTGGCCTTCGTGTTCTGTCTCGTGGTCTGGGCGTTCGCCGCCTGGTTGCTGTTCACGCAGCATTCAACGCTCTCGCTTCACGACTTGGCAATGATCACCGCAGTAACGGCTGCCATTGGTGGCTGCACAGGCTTCTTCGTAGGCGCGCTCTTCGCGCTGTCCTTCAACTACGCGCAGCGAGGCGTCTGGGAAGACGCTTGAGCCCCGCCCACCCTGCAGATGCCCAGAGATAGGGGCCCTCTCGTACAGCTAGTCTGAGGTTCTGGAGAGCCTTGAGGGACAGAGGACGACGAGATGAAGCGTGAGCAGATCCAACTGCTGCTGTCCTTCCTGACCGCTGCCATGCTCGCCGGCATCGCAGCACTTCACGGCAGCGGGTTCTTCTACGCATCGAGCACTATCGCAAAATGCGACCTGCCCGACTTTCTTCAGCGGGTGCTGCCAGCACTGTGGCTCTACCCTTCGGCCTTGATGGTCATCCTCGCCAGCGTGGTGCTGCTCACGCTGCGGCGCCTGTCGGGGCGCTCACTGGTACTACGCATGATCGCCGTCATCGTGGCCGCAAACGCCGTGCTGGGCTTCGTCCTCGGCGGTTGGGTCCCCGGGGGCGTCTTAGTGCTGGTCGCAGGCCTCGTCTGGGCACTGGCCATGCTCACCCATGCCTAACGGTGGCTAGGACGCACGCTTCGGAGCAGTATGTGGAGACCCAAACGCCCGTCTGGGATTCGCTCCATATGCTCTTCTTGGACACCGACCCTCGGACGCTACGAGGGCATGGCGAAAGGGTGTGCACAGCGTCGCCGAACAACTCGCACGAACTTGAGGCAATTCTCTACAACGAACTGCTTTTAGCGCTGCGCGCCAACCTATCTTCCGTTGCCGGCGCCTGGTGCGGCTTTGACCCTAGCGGATTGATCGAGCACGTACCTGGAGAATCACGAACTCAGCAAGCGCCGCCCACCCCTTGGACGCTGAACGGTCAGCGGATACTAGTCTACGGTGTGCGCGAGATGATTGCAGACCGATGGGACAGCACAGTCGCCGGTGGATCAGAGCACCACCTGATATCCGTATTCAGCACCCACATACGCACTCTTTAACACTCCGGCACATGACATACCCAATTCTATTCCTGCGGATCAAGGCGATGTTTACGGATTCGCTGATCCTAAGCATCCTGGTGATTTTCCTCGCCTTCCTACCAGGGAAGCTCGGCATCAATGCTCCCGCGCTGGGTTGGCTCATCCTCATCGGACCGCTGCTGCTGTTCGAGCCGTTGATGATCTGGCGCACCGGTGGCAGCGTAGGGCACCACTACGCCGGCATTCGGGCCGTCAGCGAGCGCTCGGGCGAGAGCCTGTTCGTTTTGAACGGCATCGCTCGCCGGGCGGTCAAGCTCTTGCTGGGAGTGCCGTCAGTCCGCACGATGGTAATCACTAAACGACATCGATCCCTGCACGATTTGCTAAACGGATCGGTCGTGGTGTTCAAGGGCGCGGCACGCGCCCCAGAGCGACACAAGTTGGCGCCGCGGGACGTCAACTACGTCGGTCGAAAGCCCTCTGTGCGGAGGCGCTTGGCGCCCAAGAGATAGTCATGATCGTGCGGTATGCGTGATTTCGTACTGGCCCAGCTGAACATCGCCGAGCTGCTCGCGCCGATCGACTCGCCGCGCCTAGCCGACTTCGTCGGCAATCTCGAGCGCATCAACGCCCTCGCCGAGCAATCACCAGGCTTCGTCTGGCGCCTGCAAACGGACGACGGTGACGCCACGGCCCTGCGCCCCTTTGGCGAGAACTGCATCGTGAACATGTCCGTCTGGCAGGACGTGGAGTCCCTGCATCACTACGTCTTCCACACCGCTCACCTAGAAATCATGAGGCGCCGGAAGGAGTGGTTCGGTCGACTCAAGCAGGCCACGACGGTGATGTGGTGGATTCAGGCAGACCACATCCCTACGGTCGTCGAGGCGAAGGAGAAGTTAGGCCACTTGCGCGCTCATGGACCAACGGCTGAAGCGTTTACCTTCAAGCGCTCGTACCCGATGCCTGGCTCTGACACGCAAGGGACGGACGCCTTCGAGGATGCCTGCCCGGCGCTCTGAAGGCGCCGACCACACTGCAGTAAGCCACCCACCACTTCTTGCCTAGGCGCTGCAACTATCGAAACTTAGATCCATCAACTAACTTTTTATTTAGCTCAAAGACAGCACGCACCAGACCCGAACTATCGCTGAGTTGCAATCGGTAACCTCGGTTCTCCAAATGATAGGTGCGGACCGCAGGCAGCATCCTGAGGTACCGCTGCTCCAGCATATCGTTCGCACAGCCCATGCGGGTGCCGGCGAAGTGCGGGCCGAGCAGCAGGTGCTCACCGGCGAGCACATCGTAGGGACCCGTGAATCGGTTGCAGTAGGCGCTACCGAACGCTCTGCCATCCGCCAACGTCAGGTCGATAGTGCGCGTCCCCTCCATCGCGATGACGGCGCCCTCAAGCTGCACTAAGCGCCACTCGATGCCCTCGATCCGTGGATCCACCACGCCCTTCGCCAGCCGGTATTGCTCGGCCGAGGCACCGGCGATTCGCACGCCAGCGCCGTTTAGCTGGAACAGCGCGCTCTCGCCAACCTGATACTCCAGGGCGGTGCCGTCGCCGCCTACGTCTCTAAGCATCACGCGATCGCCCTCGGGCGACCAGGTGAAGGTACCGATCTCTACGGACCGTGCGTCTTCTGGCTTGAGGAACTGGAGGGCGTATTCGTAAGTGCCGTCCTCACGCAGGGTGATCGCCGTGTCGAGCGCCTCACCATCGGCAGCGAGAATCAAGCCGCGGTAGCGCCCCGCCCAATCCAAGGCATCGCGACTGCTTTGTCCGCTCGTAACCGTGGGCGAAGCCTCATCGACACCTGATTCAGAGTCGACGCAGCCGCCTAGGGTCGCCACGGTAACTGCGGCAACCCACCAGCGCCGCATCGGCAACGTGGATATCATTTCTATTTCCTTAGAGGCCGCCAGCCTGCGGGGTGCATCGTGCGGTGGCGCAGCCGCTGCTCATCTGCGCCGCCGCCGAGCGCATGGTACAACGCGACGTACCAGCATCGCCTGAACGCCTCCGGGACCGGCACCCAGGCTACCCGCTCGCGTGCGGGAGAGACAGGGAGGGCGCAGCGACGAAAACTCTGAACACGATGGCAAGCACCGCCCGTCTTCCGAAAAGGATAGCGGCTGTGTGTTACAGAACTCGCGGTAACCAACAGGTGCTGCGCAGCGACAGTATAGTCATCGTCTCTGGACGTTCTGTGCATGGAGTCCAGGGCATGATGAGCAGGTTGGATGCTCTCGCTCACCGGGGACGACGCTAGAACTGACGCTGGGGTCCGCGACAGTGCTCGACACCAGCTGATGCGAAGACTAGGCGAACGCACTGGACCTGTCGATGACGCGACCGGCGATGAGGAGTTGAGCTGATGAACGGAATTTTGGCGGCACTCGATGTCATGGCGACCCTCCTGGTGGCCTTTGTTGGCCTTGCGATCGTGGCCATTGCGGTGGTGTTCGTGCTCGACGTCACCCAGCGCAAACACGCCATTCGGCGCAACTTCCCCGTGATCGGTCACCTGCGCTACCTCTTCGAACACCTCGGAGAGTTCTTCCGCCAGTATTTCTTCGCCATGGACCGAGAGGAGCTGCCTTTCAACCGCGCCATGCGCTCTTGGGTGTACCGGGCGGCCAAGGGCGCGGACAACACCGTGGCGTTCGGTTCCACCCGAGACTTACGCCCGACCGGCACCGCCATCTTCGTCAACTGCCCTTACCCGACGCTCGACCGCGACGCGAGCCCCATCGGCCCCATCACCATCGGCCCCCACGCGGCACAGCCCTACACCACCCGCGCCTTGTTCCACATCTCAGCCATGAGCTACGGCGCCATCTCGCGCCCCGCCGTGACCGCTCTATCGCACGGTGCCCAGATGGCCGGGGTGTGGATGAACACCGGGGAAGGCGGCCTGAGCCCCTACCACCTTGAGGGCGGCGCAGACATCGTGTTCCAGATCGGCACGGCGAAGTACGGCGTGCGCAACGACCAGGGCGGCCTTTGCGACGACAAGCTGCGTGAGATCTCCGCCCACCCCGCCGTAAAGATGTTCGAGCTGAAGCTAAGTCAGGGCGCCAAGCCTGGCAAGGGCGGCATCCTCCCAGGCGCAAAGGTGAACGCGGAGATCGCTGCCATCCGCGGCATCCCAGAGGGCCATGACTCGATCAGCCCCAATCGCCACCCAGACATCGACTCGGCGGAGGAACTACTCGATGCCATCGAGCACATCCGCGAGGTATCGGGTAAGCCCATCGGCTTCAAGATGGTGCTCGGCGCCTATGGCTGGTTGGACGATCTGTGCGCCGAGATCGCCCGCCGCGGCGAGCGCTCGGCACCGGATTTCATCACCGTGGACAGCGCCGACGGCGGCACCGGCGCCGCCCCCATGAGCCTGATCGACTACATGGGCTTGCCCCTGCGCGAATCCCTACCGATGGTGGTTGATAAGCTCGACGAGTACGGCCTGCGCCCGCGCGTGCGCGTGGTCGCCAGCGGCAAGCTGGTCACCCCGGCCGAGGTGGGCCTGGCCATTTGCGTGGGCGCGGACTTCATCGCCTCGGCCCGCGGCTACATGTTCGCCCTTGGCTGTATTCAGGCTCTGCAGTGCAACCGCAATACTTGCCCCACGGGCATCACCACTCACGATAAGCGCCTGCAAGCTGGCCTCGACGTGACCGACAAGGCCGAGCGCGTGAAGCGCTACGCCGACTCCATCCACAAGGAGATTGGCATCATCGCCCACTCCTGTGGGGTCAGCGAGCCTAGGCGCTTGCGCCGCTACCATTGCCGGGTGATCGGCGACGACGGCCGCTCACGCGCCCTCCATGAGCTGTACCCCCCGGTCAGCCAGAAGCCTCAACGCGTTGCGTAGGCCTCGGAAGACTCGGGGACTGGGTGTTGAGGGCGCTGCAAGAATGGCGCGCCCTAGTGCGCCGCCTGCGGCCCCAAGGGCACAGCGTCGCACTGGAGAATATCCACCAACGCGTCCTGCGGCACCGGCGGAGAGAATAGGAAGCCTTGATACTCCAAGCATCCCCGCTCGCGCACCCAATCCAGCTGCGCTGCCGTCTCGATACCTTCGGCGATGATGTCCATCTTCAGCAGCTGCGCCATGGAGACGATCAGCTCGGTCACTGGTCGCGCCGCGTTAAGGCCGTTGATGAAGGAACGATCGATCTTCAGGCAGTCCAGCGGATAGCGGTGCAGGTAGGCGAGGTTTGAGTAGCCGGTGCCGAAATCGTCGATGGCGATGCGGAAGCCAACCTCACGAAGCTCCTTTACGCGCTCGGCCGTAGGCGCGTCGTGACCGAGCAGCACCGATTCGGTGATCTCGAGCATGATGTCCTTCGGACGGCGGTCGTAGCGCTTCACAAGCGCCAACAGATCTTCGATCAGGTGGTCGGTGCCCAGCTGCAGCGGCGAGAGGTTCAGCGACAGTCCCAGTTGATAGCCCATTCGCTCCCATTCGGCCTGGGCCTGAAAGGAGCGCTCCACCACGAAATGGGCCAACTCATCGATGTATCCCATGCGCTCGCAGGTGCTAACGAAATCATCAGGTTCGACAAGGCCGCGGGTGGGATGATGCCAGCGAGCGAGTGCCTCGACGCCACAGATCTGGCCATCGCTGAGGCGCACCCTCGGCTGGTAGAACACCTCGAACTCAGCCCGCTCGAAGGCGCGCCGGAGGTCGCGTTCGAGCGTGAGGCGGGCGTTGACCACTGCGCTCAGCTGTGGAGTGAAAAACACCAGCGTGTTGCGGCCACGCGCCTTGGCCTCGTACACGGCAAGATCGGCGTGGCGCATGAGCGTCTCCAGGTCCTCGCCGTCATCGGGGAAGAGACTAACGCCTAAGGTAGGCGTTACGCTCACCTCGCGACCGTCCAGAACGACCGGTTCCGATAGGGCTTGTGTGACCCGCGCGGAGAGCGCCTTGAGGTGCTCGCGAATATCTCGCGCGGAGGCCAAAATCAAAAACTCATCACCGCCAAGGCGAGCGATGAGATCACCCTGGCGCACGACGGCGCGGAGGCGGTCTGCAGTCTCCATGAGCAGGCGATCGCCGGCCGCATGCCCGAGGGAGTCGTTCACATCCTTGAAGTTGTCGAGGTCGATGAACACGATCGCGCCCTGCTCGCCACGCTCACGCACCTCCGCGAGCCGCTCGCCAAAGCGCTCGTTGACGTAGTTGCGATTGGGGAGCTGGGTCAGGGTGTCGTGGTTGGCGAGGAACTGAGCACAGTGCTCGGCGCTCTTCAGGCTGCTGACATCCACTTCGCTGAGCAACCAGGCGGTCTGGCCGCTGATCGGATCGTGGCATCGGCGCGCCGAGATGTCGTGCCAGCGTACTTCGCCGAAGGCATTGACCTGGGCCGTGATATTACCGACCCCCGTGCTGCGCAGGGCGAGCGTCAGCGAGCGGTAGTCAGCCGGCGAGGAAAAGTGCTCCTCGAGGGCGCTCGGACCGTCCTTGAGCGCGGCGCGCGATGCTGGGTTTCGGTAGATGGCGACACCGGCCTGGTCGTAGAGGGTGATCATGACTGGCGTGTGCACCAGCGCTTCGACGCTGCGTAGGCCGTCGGCATCCAACGGGTGATCCTGCAGGCCTTCCACCAGCATGGCCATGCGGCCGTCGTCGAGGGGAAAGGCCGAGTGCACGACGTGCAAAGTGGCCGGCTGTCCGTTGGGGTATAGGGTCCAGACGTCGTTGAACACTGCGCTCGGGTCCTCGCGCAGGTCGGCCCGATACTGCTCTAGGCGCGTCGCGATTTCGGGCGACATGTCTGCGCCCATATCCCTTGAGGAGAGCTCCTCCAGACTCTGCGCCTGCCAAATGATTAAGCCCGCCTCGTTTGCCCAATGCACGCGCAGGTTGTCCGGATCGAACACCCAGACTGGCTGGCGTAGCTGGTCAAGCACGCGAAATTGATCATCATTTGCCATCGACGGCATCGCCCTTTGGAGCCCACCAAAGCCCGCTAAGTGTGCCCCACTCGTCGACCCTTGTGGGCAAAAGAATGTTGTTCGGCGCGGCAGCAAACGGGCCGAATTGCTTGGCGAGGGCAGTCCCCTCAGCCACCGCTTCACTTCTAGGGCATTCGCCTTAGAGGACGTGCGAAAAACCGGATGAGTGGCACCTACTGCGGTGCCCGGCGCGACTTCGCCCCGGAGCGAATGATCATCATCCGCATCAATCCCGGAAAGTGGCGCGCAAACCACACGCTGCTGCGACCGTGGCGGGTGAAGACCTGCTCCGCCTTGCGCGTCTCCACGGCTCGCAACATGATCTGCGCCGCCTTCGGTGTAGGCATAACGAGCCACGTGGGCACACTGTCCTCTGCCTGCGGGTTGAAGGTGCCCTCGTTGTCGACGCGACGAATCTCGCTGGCCACGAAACCTGGGGCGAGATGGGTCACGGATATCCCATCGCCTTTGACTTCGGCCCGTAGGGAATCACACAAGGCGCGCACAGCGAATTTGCTAATGGAGTATGCCGACGTGCCCGGCAAGGAGATGTAGCCTGCCACGCTCCCGACGATACCGATGCGACCCCGCGATGCCTGCAGCGCGGGTATCGCCGCCTGCACCGTGCGCAGCACGCCAAACAGGTTGACGTCCAGCTGGCGCTGCAGATCCTCCGGCGCCAGCTTGGCTACCTTGCCCACGACACCGAAGCCCGCATTGGCGATCACCGCGTCGAGGCGCCCAAAGCGCTCCAGAGCTGGCGCTAGGACAGGTGATAAATCATTGCGTACGTCGCCTGGACAGACCATGACTCGGTCGCTCCCAAGCTCTTCGCGCAGCTTCTCCAAGCGATCCGTGCGACGGGCCGTGAGCACCAGCTGCGAGTGCGTCAAGCGCCTAGCCATGGTTTCGCCGATTCCGGAGGATGCGCCGGTGATCCAGACCACGGCACTGTTCAGTTCACTCACCGCCAAGCGCCTCCCGACGCACTCGCCGCCTGCTCGCGCGACCGAATGGATTCACTCGTCGACTGCCCCGTTCGAGGTGGCACTCAGCTCGCCAGATGCTCGCCGAAGAACTCCAGCGTACGTGACCAGGCGAGTTCCGCCGCGGCTTCGTTGTAGCGACCGGTGGAATCGTTGTGAAATCCATGATTCACGTCCGGGTACTCATGCATCACGTATTCGGCACCGTTGACTTCCAACGCTTGCTCGTAGGGCGGCCAGGTCGCATTCACCCGCTTGTCTAGGCCTGCGAGCTGCACCATCAGCGGGCCCTTGACCCGGGCACGAATCTGCTCAGCGGCAGGGGTCCCGTAGAACGGCACACCCGCATCGAGTTGCTCCGGGATGGCCGCGGCGAGCATGTTCACGATGTAGCCGCCAAAGCAGAACCCGACCGCACCAAGCTTGCCGCTCGACCGGGAGTGGGCCTTGAGCCAACCGGCAGCGGCGATGAAGTCTTGTTCGATCTTTCGATGCTCGAGGGACCGTTGCAGCGTGCGTCCCTCATCATCGTTTCCGGGATAGCCACCCTTGGGGTAAAGCGCGTCGGGGGCGAACGCGACGAACCCGGCCTTCGCCAACCGGCGAGCTACGTCTTTGATGTAGGGGTTCAAGCCGCGGTTCTCGTGTACCACCAACACGGCGGCAGCTGACCCCGCCTCGCGCAGGGTATCGGGGAGGACCAGATAGCCGCGACCTTCCCCGTGGCCACGCGGGGAGGAGAAGGTCTCATAGGTGGCGAAGATCGCAGGGTCGTTAAAGGAGACCTGCTCGGCCTGAGCGTAGCTGGGCATGAGCGCGGCGGTCAGCGTACTCAGAGACAAACCGGCCACGGTCGCCAGAGCAGCTAAGCGGCTCATGAACTCTCGCCGGGTCATCAGCCCGTGAGCGTACTCGTCGTACCAATCAAAGGCCTCTTGGGGAATAGGCAAGGTCGCAGTATCTTGGGCGGCACGGGCCATGGCAGCACTCCTTTGACGCGATGGATGCCAACGCTCCAAGTGCGTTGGCGGCACTCAAGGGTCCCAGCATAGCGCTGGATGCCGCTCAAGAGGTGGCGGAAGGGCCTTCGCCTTCTTGGTTGCGCATGGCGTCCGCCTCGCGCACGCCCGGCACCATGCGCCCGGAAAGGAAGATTCCGGCTTCGTACAGGAGGTACATCGGCACGGCGAGCAGGGTCTGGGAGATCACATCGGGCGGCGTCAGCAGCATGCCGATCACGAACGCACCCACAAAGACGTAGGCGCGCCACTGCTTTAGCTGCGAAGGCATTACGAGGCCTACCGACACGAGCAAAACCGTGGCCACGGGCACCTCGAAGGCAAGGCCAAAGGCGAAGAAGATGGCGAGGACGAAGTCGAGGTAGGCATTGATGTCAGTCATCACCGACACGCCCTCGGGCGCTACAGCATTGAAAAAACCAAACATCAACGGGAAGACCGCGAAGTACGCGAAGGCCACACCTGAGTAGAACAGCAGCGTGCTCGACACCATGAGGGGCATCACCAAGCGACGCTCTTGGCTGTACAAGCCCGGTGCGACGAAGGCCCACAATTGATACAGCACCATCGGCATCGCCAGGAATAGGGCGACGAACAGGGTGAGCTTGAACGGCGTTAGGAACGGCGACGCGACCTGGGTGGCGATCATGCTCGTCCCCTCGGGCAGGTGCACCAGCAGTGGCTGAGCTAGGAGGGTGAACAGCTTGCCGCTGAATGGGGCCAGGGGCAGGAACAGCACCAGCACCGCAATCACGGCCCAGAGGATGCGATTGCGCAACTCCACCAGGTGGGAGATCAACGAGGAGGCAGGCTCTAGCTCAGCCCCCGGCCCAACCTCATCGCGGGGCGCCTGCTCGCCGCTCGTCTTGGCGCCCTCAGCCTTTGGCGACATCGGCTGCACCTGCGCTGTCACTGGTGTCAGAGGACTCTTCCGCTTGCGTGCTGTCACCGGTTACCATCGTGGTCGTCTGCTTGGGCGATGGCGGCTTCACTGCGTCTTCCACCGACTTCAGCTCATCGCGAAACTGCCGCTCGCTCTCGCGCATCTTCGCCTCACTCTCTTCCTTGAAGCGGCGGATCTCCTCTAGGGCGAGCTCACGTTCGATCTCGTTGTTCATGCGCGTGACCGCCCGCCGCGCTTGGCCTACCCAACGCCCGACGAAACGCGCCACCTTCGGCAGCCGCTCCGGCCCGAGCACGAGCAAGCCAAGGGTGAAGATCACCAGCATTTCGAACAGGCCAGCGTCGAACATGGCGGACTCTACCGTCAGCGGCTAGTCGATTTAGGGAAGGCGGCGCGCGCGACGCCGGGCGAGCTTAGCGGGTCTCGCTAGGTTGCTTCTCAGCTTCCTGCGTGGACGCTTCGCTCGCGAGCGGCGGGTCGGCCTCGAGCTTCGGCGCCACCTCCGCATCCTTCTTCGCGGCGGCCTCGCCGTCGTCCTCACTCATGGCCTTGCGAAAGCCCTTAAGGGCGCCGCCAAGGTCACCGCCAATGGTGCGCAGCCTGCCGGTCCCAAAGATCACTACAACGATCCCGAGGACGATGAGAAGCTGCCAGATGCCGATGCCGCCGATTCCCATGGATCCTCCCAGAAACGAGTGCAGGTCTGAAGATTAGGCGCGGAGTATATCAGTTCAAAAGCGACGCTCAGTTGACACAACCCTCAGGGAAAAGGTCACCGGACCATCATTCACGAGAGACACCTGCATGTCCGCACCAAACTTGCCGCATGCGACCCTACCCTGGTGATTAAGTCGTGCCTGCTCAACAAGATACGCAAATAGGGCTTCACCCTCGTCCGGCGGCGCAGCCGACGTGAAGCTCGCTCGCATGCCGCTGGTGGTGTCGGCAGCCAGGGTGAACTGGGGAACCAGCAACAGGCCACCGGCCAGCTGCGTGAGGCTTCGGTTCATGCGTCCTTGGTCATCGGCGAATACCCGGTAGCCGAGGAGGCGCTGGAGCAGACGGTCCGCCTGTGGCTTTGCATCGCCACGCTCAACGCCCACCAGCACGAGCAGGCCAGCGTCGATCTGAGCGATGCACGCTCCGGCCATCTCCACGCCCGCGCAACTCACGCGCTGAAGCAGACCAATCAATGCAATCCTCTCCGCCCTTTGGTCCAATGTCGGCCATCACACCGCATGGAAGGCCCCGATGCAAAGACGTGACTTCATCAGCGCGCTCGCCGGTGGCGCCGCTGCCGCCGGTCTCGCCGCGTGCGCCGACAGCCCCGAGAGCGCGGGCGCCCCCGCCGTCATCACCCGGAAGAAGTACCGCTGGAAGATGGTCACCACCTGGCCGCCCAACCTGCCCGGCCTCGCTACCGGCGGTGCCAACTTTGTGGCCAAGGCGATCGAGCAGATGAGCGGCGGGCGCATCGAGGTCAGCATCTACGGCGGGGGTGAGCTGGTGCCACCCTTTGAAGTATTCGATGCGGTCTCCAGTGGCACTGCGGAGCTAGGTCACGGCGCGTCCTACTACTGGAAGGACAAGTCCGAGGCCGCCCAGCTATTCACTTGCGTGCCCTTCGGAATGAACCCGCAAGAGATGAATGCCTGGCTCTTCTTCGGAGATGGCCTGGATCTTTGGCGCGAGCTCTACGCGCCCTTCGACGTGGTGCCACACCCAGCCGGCAATACTGGCGTGCAGGCCGGCGGTTGGTTCAACCGTGAGATCAACTCCGTGGGGGACCTGAAGGGCCTGAAGATGCGCATTCCGGGCCTTGGCGGCGAGGTGCTGCGCCGCGCCGGCGGCGTGCCGGTCAGCTTGCCCGGCGGAGAGATCTTCACCGCGCTGCAGACCGGCAACATCGACGCCACCGAATGGGTGAGCCCCTACAACGACCTCGCCTTTGGCCTACACAACGCGGCGAAGTACTACTACTACCCCGGCTGGCACGAACCTGGTCCAACCCTAGAGTGCATCGTCAACCGCCAGGTCTGGGAGGCACTCCCTGCAGACTTGCAGGCGGTGGTGCACTACGCCTCCCAAGCGGCCAACACGGCGATGATCTCCGAGTACACCGCGTTCAACGGCCCGGCCCTTGGCACCCTGAAGGACGAGCACGGCATCGACGTGCGCCCCTACCCCGACGATGTGATCGATCGCATGCGCACCCTGTCACGCGAGGTGCTAGAAGAGCTCGCCAGCAGCGACGATGAATTCGCCAAGGTGTATCGCTCCTACGCCGACTTCCAGGCCCGCGCCGCCCGCTGGATCGCCATCTCCGAACAGGCCTACGTGCGGTCGCGCGATGGCTGAGCGCAAGGCGCGGGTGGAGATGCTGGTCGCGACCCTCGCGATCGCGGTCAGCCTCGCCGCCCTGTTCGTGTCCGTGCTCGAGGTGAATGTGATGCGTTCGGAGGTGCGCCTGATGCGCGCCCAGGAACGCGCCGCCGTGTGGCCCTACCTCGACTTTGGCATCAGCTACGACAGCAGCGGCTTCGCCCTTGAAGTCGTTAACAAGGGCATTGGGCCGGCGCTCATCAAGCACGTTGCGGTCACCGACGCAGGCGGAGGTAGCTACACCACCTGGGGCGATATCATCGACGCGAGCCTGCCTGCCGGTCACGGACTCACCTGGTCAAACTACCTCACCAGCGCCCTGGCCAGTACCGTACTGTCGCCGCAAGAAGAAATGCGCGCCTTCCGCTATCCTGCGGGCGACCTGGACCCAGCACAGGGGTGGAATGAGACGGCGCGTACCCTGGCCAGCGCCATGGAAGCCCTGACATGGCAGGTGTGCTACTGCTCAGTCCTGGACGATTGCTGGGTCCGTCAGCGCGGTGAGGAGCCGCAGCCCACCGCAGGCGCCTGTGCCGAGATTTCAAAGACTGCCTTCGAGAATTGACGCGGCCATTGAGTAAAATCTGGAGCCCCAGCGGAGCGGTTCCCTTCGCACTCCGTAGAACTACGTAGTTGAGTGCGATCGCCCGCCGCGCGATCATGCGCTTTCGCCGGGGCACTCCCGGCTACGCAACGGGCGGGCGAGCACTTGAACAGTCCGGAGAGTTCACCACAGGACGAGGGTCCAGACACCCTCATCGACATCGTCAACGCCACCGTGTGGCGGGGCGAGAACTGCGTGTTCAAAGACTTCTCCCTGAGCGTCCCGCTCGGTGAGAGCGCGGTCGTGTTGGGCCCGAACGGCGCCGGCAAAAGCACCCTGCTGAAGTTGCTTACGCGCGAGGTGTACCCCACCGTGAAGGCGAGCAGCCACGTGCACGTGCTCGGCCAATCGCGCTGGGTGGTGCACGAGTTGCGGCGCCAACTTGGCATCGTCTCCCCGGACCTACAGGCGAACTTCCTGCCGGAGACAACCGGCCGCAGCGTCGTGCTCTCGGGTTTTGCTGCCAGCATCGGCACCCACGGCATCAACTACCGATTCACGCCGGAGCAGCTACATCAGACTGATTCCACGCTAGAACGCCTGGGCCTTGCGGACCTGCAGCACACGCGCTTCGCAGATCTGTCGACGGGCCAGCAGCGACGCCTCCTGTTGGCCCGCGCATTGGTGCATGAGCCGCGCGCCCTGGTGTTGGACGAGCCGTGCACAGGCCTAGACCTTGCCGGCATCATCTCCCTGCAGCACACGCTAAACGGACTCCTGCGCGACGGTGTCTCGATCGTGTTGGTCACCCATCAGGTCAGTGAGATCCCGCCGGCGATCGACCGCGTGGTGTTGCTGCAGGCGGGCGCGATCGTCGCGGACGGGTCGAAGCACCGCGTGCTGACAGGCCCCAACCTAAGCACTCTGTACGGCACGCCGATCGAGGTGCACGGCATCGGCGGGCACTTCGTCGCCCTACCGCATCAGCCGTAGATCAACTCCGGCAGCCAGGTCGCAAGGCTTGGGAACACGGCCAGAATCCCCAGCATCAGCAGCTGCAGCAGCACGAAGGGCAGCACGCCGCGGTAGATCTGCTCCGTCTGCACGCTCGCCGGCGCCACCCCACGCAGGTAGAACAAGGCAAAACCGAAGGGCGGCGTAAGAAAGCTGGTCTGTAGATTTAAAGCGATCATCACGCCGAGCCACACGGGGTCCACCCCCATGGCCAACAGCACAGGCCCCACGATCGGCACCACCACGAAGGTGATCTCGATGAAGTCGAGGACGAAGCCGAGCACGAACATGAGCAACATGACCGCCACCAGGGCGCCCACCGTGCCACCGGGAAGATCCGCCAGCAGCTCACGCACGAGCTCATCCCCACCAAAGCCGCGGAACACGAGGGAGAAGATCGAGGCGCCTATCAGAATCATAAACACCATGCTGGAGACGCGCGCCGTCGACTGCACCACTTCGCGCAGCGTAGCGAAGGATCGCTCACCGCGGAGCGCGGCGAGCACTAGGGCGCCGACCGCCCCCACCGCCGCGGCCTCCGTTGGTGTCGCGATGCCCGCCATGATCGACCCCAACACAGCGACGATCAGGAGTAGGGGCGGCAGCAACACGAAGAGCACCCGCAACGCCAATGGGCGTGGGTCGCCAGCTCCTTGCGTCGTCTCCGCCCTCCCGGGCGGCATACTCCCCGGGCGCACAACCGTCAGCACCAACAGCCAGGCAGCGTAGAGTCCCACCAGCAGTAGGCCCGGGACCAACGCGCCGAGGAACAGATCCCCCACGGAGACCGACTCAGGCGAGAAGATCCCCATGTCCCGTTGAGCCTGCGCGTATGCAGTGGAGAGCACATCGCCCAATAGAACGAGCACGATCGAGGGCGGAATGATCTGCCCAAGCGTGCCCGACGCGCAGATCGTGCCCGCGGCCACCTCCGCGCTGTAGCCACGCTTGAGCATGGTCGGCAGGGCCAGCAGCCCCATGGTTACCACCGTGGCGCCAACGATGCCCGTGCTTGCCGCCAGCAGCATGCCCACGAGCGTCACCGCCAGGCCAAGACCGCCGCGAAGGCGACCGAAGCAATCCGATAGGGTGCCGAGGAGATCCTCCGCGATGCGCGCCCGTTCCAGCATCACGCCCATGAATACGAATAGGGGCACGGCCACGAGAATCTCGCTGCTCATCACGCCGCCATAGATGCGGTTTGGCGTGGCGCCCAGGAAGGTGGGATCGAAGGTGCCCGTGAGCGTGCCGATCAGGGCAAAGATCAGCGCCGTGCCTGCCAGAGAGAAGGCGACCGGGAAGCCAGCCAGCAGCACCAACACCACAGCGGCGAACAGCGCTAGGGCCATGCCTTCGCCTCGCCGGCGCAGCGCGCAAGCGCGTCACGACAGCACATGGGTGAGCACCGTCGGCGCCGCTTTGGGCCGTTCTAGGGGCCGCCCCTGCAAGGTCGCTACGGCCCGCAGGGCGAGCGCTAGGCCCTGAAAGATGACCAAAATCGCCATCAGCACGAGTGCGCTCTTCGCCAAGGGCACAAAGGGAAAGGGCAGTCCGTCCGTCGCCCGCGAACTCTCCTGGCGCACCCAGGAGGCCACCGCGTAGGGCCAGGTGCTCCACAGAACAAAGCCTGCGACGGGCAACAGCAGGGCGAAGACCCCGGAGAGATCCACCAGCGCCCGCTGGCGCTCGCTCATGCGCCGATAGAACAGATCCACGCGCACGTGCTCATCGAGCTGCAGCGTGTAGGCCGCCGCCAGCAGGAACACCAGGCCGTGCATCCAGGTGGAGAGCTCCTGCAACCAGATGCGACCGAACTCGAACTGATAGCGCAGCACCACCACGACGAAGGTGAGCAGCACCATCGCCAAGGTACACCAGGCCACTACCTGCCCAACGCCGGCGCACACTCCCTCGATCGCGCGCACGCTCCGAGCCAGCAGGTCCGATCGGCGCGCCGCCGACACCTCGTCCATCTCGTTATCGCCTCCAGAAGGTGGGCGTGAGTAGGACCAGCAGTGTAAAGATCTCGAGCCGCCCGAGCAGCATCGCGCCCACGGAAATCCACTTCGCCGCGTCGGGCACGGTGGCAAAGCTGCCCGCAACATCGCCCAGACCCGGGCCCAAGTTGTTGAGCGTGGCTGCCACGGCGCCGAAGGCGGAGAGGGGATCGAGGCCCGTGACCATCATCATCAACAGGAAGCTTCCGAATACCACCAGGTACACGGAGAAGAAGCCCCAGACGGACTCCACCACGCGCAAGGGGACAGCGCGATTGCCCAGCTTGACCGGCACTTCAGAGTGCGGGTGGACGAGGCGGAACACCTCGCGCATGCCTTGCTTGTAGATGAGGACCCAGCGCACCACCTTCATACCGCCGGCAGTAGAACCCGCGCAACCGCCGATAAAGCTCGCCAACACCAGCAGCACCGGCAACGCACCGGGCCATGCCGTGTAGTTGTCCGTAGCGAATCCGGTGGTGGTCGCGATTGAGACCGCGTGGAACACCGCCTGAATGATCGATTCCGTATTGGAGTCGTAGTACTCGGTGATGGCGAGGTAGGCCACGCAAATCAAGGCGAGCACCACCATGAAGCCGAAGTAGTAACGAAACTCCGGATCTCGGATATAGGTCCGCAGCTGCCCGCCGCTACGCACGGCGGCAAAGTGAAGGGAGAAGTTCACCCCAGCCAAAAACATAAAGACGATGCCGAGCACCTCGACCACCGGATTCTCGAACCAACCGAAGCTGGCATCGTGGGTGGAAAAACCGCCGATGGCCACGGTGGAGAAGCTGTGCCCCACCGCATCGAACACATTCATCCCGGCAGACCAGTAGCCGAGGAAACAGGCCAGGGTCATCCCCAGGTAGACTAGCCACAGGTATTTTGCCGTCTCGGTGATACGCGGCGTAAGCTTGCTATCTTTCATCGGGCCGGGCGTCTCCGCCCGGTATAGCTGCATGCCGCCCACGCCGAGCATCGGCAGCACCGCTACCGCCAACACGATAATGCCCATACCTCCGAGCCACTGCAGCTGCTGGCGGTAGTACAAGACCGACGGCGCTTGCGCCTCGATGTTGGTCAGCACCGTGGCGCCGGTGGTGGTGAGCCCTGACATGGACTCGAACACGGCGTCGGGAAGACTCATCACCGGCGTGACCAGCAGCAGCAGCGGTATCGCGCCGAACAAACCCAGCACGATCCAGAACCCGGCCACCACGACGAACCCATCGCGCAAGCGCAGGTTCTCTCGCTGGGCCGCGGACAAGCGCCGTACGGGCACGAACATGAGCAAGCCCGACAGCGCCGTTAGACCGAGGGCACGAGCGAAGCCGAGCGCGTTGCCGTCATGGTAGGCGACGGCGATTAGGGCCGGGGGCAGCATAGTGATGCTAAACAGCATCAGCAGCACCCCGAGGATCCACTGCACGACGCGGGTATTCATGCCGGCGGAGATTCGCTCACACGAAGGTCACACCCACTTGGAAAAGCTTCTCCACGGCCGCTGCCTTGGCTCGGTCGGTCAAGAAGATGATGACATGATCATCGGCCTCGATCACCGTGTCGTGGTGGGCCATGAGCACCTCGTCACCGCGCACGAGGGCCGCAATGCGCGCGCCCTGCGGCAGGCGAATCTCCTCGATGCGCCGCCCCACCACGCGGGAATTCTCGCGATCACCGTGGGCGATGGCCTCGATCGCCTCCGCCGCACCGCGGCGCAAGGAGTGCACCTTGACCACGTCGCCGCGACGCACGTAGCGCAGCAGCGAGCCGATGGTGATCTGCTGCGGCGAGAGCGCTACGTCGATAGAGCTCGCCTCCACTAGATCCACGTAGGCCGGCCGGTTGATCAACGCCATCACCTTGTTTGCTCCCATGCGCTTGGCCAGCATGGAGGAGAGGATGTTGGCCTCCTCCGCGTTGGTCACGGCGGCGAACACGTCGGCGCTATCGATGTTCTCCTCGAGCAGCAGCTCGCGATCAGCAGCATCTCCAGTCAGTACGATCGTTCGTTCAAGCTTCTCGGAGATCTCCCGGGCGCGGTCGCGATTGCGTTCGATCAGCTTCACCTGGTTGGTGCGTTCGAGTTTCTTCGCCAAGCGGAAACCGATATTGCCTCCGCCAGCGATAAAGACGCGACGCACGGGGCTATCCAGCTTGCGCATCTCCCCCATGACCACCCGAATGTCCTTGCGCGCGGCAATGAAGAACACCTCATCGCCTTTCTCCACAATCGTCTCGCCCTCGGGCGGGATGCTCTCGCCCTTGCGATAGATGGCGGCAACGCGAGTCTCAACATCGGGGATGTGGCTAGGCAGTTCCTTAAGAGGCAGACCGGTGAGCAATCCGTCGGCGTGGGCGCGGGCACCGACCAGCCGCACACGCCCTTCGGCGAAGTCCAGCACCTGCAGGGCGCCGGGATAGCGAATCAGCTGTTCGATGTACTCGGTGACCAACTGCTCGGGGCTAATGCGCACGTCCACGGGCAAGGCCTCGGGCCCGAACAGGCGATCTTCCACCATGTAGGAGTTGGCGCGGATGCGCGCGATCTTGGTGGGCGTGCGGAAGAGTGAGAAGGCGATCTGACAGGCGACCATGTTGGTCTCGTCACTGTCGGTGAGGGCGATCATCATGTCTGCATCCTGGGCGCCGGCCTTAGCCAGGATGGTGGGGTGGGCGGCGTGACCATGCACCGTGCGGATGTCCAGGCGGTCCTGCAGCTCCTGCAGGGTGTCGGCGTTTAGGTCGACCACCGTGACATCGTTGGTCTGCTCCTGCGCCAGGTGGCGCGCCGCCGTGGTGCCCACCTGGCCTGCGCCGAGGACGATGATCTTCATGCCCGCGCCCTGGTCCTACTACCGTGCATTGCTCGCAACACCCAGCACGATAGCTCGGTGCTCAGCCGAGCACCTCGAGGTTCGCATACGCCATCACCAACCACTTGGTACCTGCCTGCTCGAAGTTGACCTGAAGGCGGGCGTGAGGCCCGTCACCCTCGAAATTCAGTACCACACCTTCGCCGAACTTGCCGTGACGTACGCGCTGTCCTAGTTGAACGCCGGGCGTATCCTCCGCCAAGCGGGCTGGCGCGGGCCGCCCGTAGGGACGCGAGGCCTGAAAGGGCCGCGCCACACGCACCCGAGGTCTCACCTCTTCGATCAGCTCGCGCGGGATCTCGCGCAGGAACTGGCTGGGCGCGGCGCGGTGCTCGGCGCCGTGCAGCCTGCGCGCTTCTGCGTGCGTGAGGTAAAGCTCCTGCATGGCGCGGGTCATGCCCACGTAGCACAGGCGTCGCTCCTCCTCCAAGCCGTCCACATCTTCCATAGAACGCTTGTGCGGGAACAGGCCCGCCTCTAAGCCGACCATGAACACGAGCGGGAACTCCAAGCCCTTCGCTGTGTGCAGGGTCATCAGCTGCACGCAATCATCCCATTCGCTGGCCTGCTCGCCACCGGACTCCAGGGCCGCATGCACCAGAAACGCCTCGAGGGGCGGCAGTTCGTCCTGTTCATCAGGTTGGAAGGCCTGCGCGGCGGTGACCAATTCGTCCAAGTTCTCGATGCGTTGCTCGCCGCGCTCGCCTTTCTCCTGACGGTAGTGCTCGACCAGACCGCTGGCCCGGATCACCACGTCCACCTGCTCGTGGAGGTCGAGATCGGTGACCTGGTGTGCCAGCTGCTCTATCAGGGTCATGAACTCACGCAAGGCCCGGGCGATACGCGCCGACAGGCCCTCCTCTAGCAGCGTCAGGCAGGCTTGCCACAGGCTGCTGCCGTCGCCTCGGGCCCGCTCGCGAATGACTTCCATGCTGCGCGCACCGATGCCTCGCGTGGGCAAGTTCACCACGCGCTCGAAGGACGAGTCATCATCTCGGTTGTTCACCAGGCGCAAGTACGCGAGGGCGTCCTTGATCTCCTGGCGCTCGAAGAAGCGCAGGCCGCCGTACACGCGGTAAGGCATGCCGGCGTTCATGAGACCTTCTTCAAAGACGCGGGACTGAGCATTGGAGCGATACAGCACCGCCACTTCTTGGCGCTGACCGCCCTGCTCGTGCCAGGTGCGAATGCGGTTGATCACGAACTCCACTTCGTCGCGATCATTGAAGGCGCAGTAGAGGCGCAACATGGCGCCATCGCCGGAGTCCGTCCACAGGTTCTTACCGAGGCGTGAACTGTTGTGGCTGATGAGGCCGTTCGCGGCCGAGAGAATGTTGCCGGAGGAGCGGTAGTTCTGCTCCAGGCGGAACACCTCGGCGGTGGGAAAGTCGCGCGAGTAGTTCTGAATGTGCTCGACGCGGGCGCCACGCCAGCGATAGATGGACTGATCGTCATCACCAACCACAAAGGGCATGGCGCCCTTGCCGCAGAGCATTCGCAGCCAGGCGTATTGGATGGCATTGGTGTCCTGGAACTCATCTACCAGCACGCTCGCGAAGCGCTCCTGGTAGTGACCGAGCACCTGATCGTTGTCACGCAGCAGCTCGTGGGCGCGCAGCAGCAGCTCGGCGAAATCGACCACATTGCCGCGGGCGCAGGCTATCTCGTACTCGGCGTAGACACTGCGCATGGTCTGCCTGATGTCGTCGCCTTCCACGCTCAGGTGTTGCGGGCGCTGGCCGTCATCCTTGCACTTGTTGATGAACCAACGCACATCGCGCGGAGCCCAGCGCGAGTCCTCCAACCCCATCTCGCGCAGCGTACGCTTGATCAGGCGAAGCTGATCATCGGCATCGAGGATTTGGAAGTCTGGCTTCAAGTGCGCCTCCGCCGCATGGCGTCGCAGCAGGCGGTGGGCAAGGCTGTGGAAGGTGCCGATCCAGAAGGGCCCGGAAGGCTCGCCGAGCATCGATTCGATGCGCCCCCGCATCTCCGCGGCCGCCTTGTTGGTGAAGGTCACGGCGAGCAAGTGGTAGGTGGGGGTGTTCTCCACCTGCACCAGCCAAGAGACCCGGTGGGTCAGCACACGGGTCTTGCCGCTGCCGGCGCCGGCTAGCACAAGCGCCGGTTGCATGGGCGCGGTGACCGCCGCGCGCTGCGCGTCGTTCAGGGAATCGATGATGGAGGTGACGTCCATGGCCTCGCCGCTTAGCTGCCTACGTGCGCCGTCGCGCGTGCGGTTGCCGATCTCTCATCATCTCACAGCACGCCAAGGTGATCGGGGTGACTCTCTTAGGCGAAGGCAAGCATGGCGTAGTGATCCACCAGCAACAGCCCGAACAGCAGCGATAGATAGCTGATCGAGTACTTGAAGGTCTGCATGGGCAGAGCGCGCCGCGCCGGCTCGCGGTACATGGTCCACGCCAGGCGCATGAACTGAGCATTCAACAGTAGGGCCCCAATCAGGTATACCGGGCCGCTCATACCCGTCAGGTAGGGCAGCAACGTCACCAGCATGAGCAAGACCGTGTAGTACAACACGTGCAAACGCGTGAAGGCCTCGCCGTGGGTCACCGGCAGCATCGGGATATCTACCCTGGCGTACTCTTCGCGCCTGGCAATCGCAAGGGCCCAGAAGTGCGGGGGCGTCCAGATGAAGATGATCAGGAACAGGATCAGTGCGTGAGCGTGCACCTCGCCGGTCACTGCCGCCCACCCGAGGACAGGAGGTGCGGCGCCGGCCGCGCCGCCGATGACGATGTTCTGCGGTGTGGCACGCTTCAGCCAGACGGTGTAGATCACTGCGTAGCCAATCAGGCTGGCGAAGGTGAGCACAGCCGTTAAGGTATTCACGCCGATGGTCAGGATCAGCATCGACGCGATGCCGAGGCTGATCGCAAAGGTGAGCGCCTGACGTTCGTTGAGGGACCCCGTGGGCAAGGGCCGCCGCTCTGTACGCGCCATAAGCGCGTCGATACGGCTGTCGAGGACGTGGTTGAGCGCGGCGGCGCAGCTCGCCGCAAGGGCGATACCGAGGTTGCCGAGGATCAGAGGTTCCCAGCCGATCAGGCCCGGCGTAGACAGCAACATGCCGACGAAGGCCGTGAACACGATAAGGAATACGACGCGCGGCTTACACAGCTCGTAGTAGTCAGCGAGGCGCAGGGTGGCACGTCCATGCTCTCCGGCAGTCTCGTCAATCGTCTCGCTCTGCGGCCTCATGAAACGGCTCCCCTGCTCGCCAGGGCACCCATCGTCGCCAGCTCGTCAACCGTATGGGCTTGCTCGACGGCCAGGGCTGGGGCATGAACACGGACTCGCCACGTATGATGGGCCAGCGTGACCACGCTTAAGAAGAGCAGCGCCGCGGTGAGGTTGTGGCCTACCGCGAGCCCCAGAGGCAGCATCTTGAGGACGATGACGATGCCGAGCGAGAGCTGAGCTGCGAGCACCCCCAGGGTCAGCGCCGCGCTCGCTCGCACGGCGTGTGCGCGACCTCGCAGGAATAGGAACAGCGCGATCCCGCCCACGCTTAGCAGCGTAATCACCGCGCCGATCCGGTGAGCGAGGTGGATGGCGGTGCGGGCCGGGCCGTCCAGCACACCTCCCTCGTAGTTCACGCCGAGTCCGCGCCAGAGCACAAAGCCTTCACCAAAGTCCGCGTCGGGCCACCATTGGGCCTGGCAGGTGGGGAAGTCGGGGCAGGCCATGGCCGCGTAGTTGGTGCTGGTCCAGCCTCCCAGGGCGATCTGCATGAACACGACGGCCACGGCCACCAGCGATAGCTTGCGCAGCATGGGTGCCAAGGGCATACCGCTGCTCGCCTCCCTGGCGGGCGGCGCGCTGCGCAGGGCGAGCAGCCACAGGAGCACGAGAGTACTCATGCCGCCAAGCAGATGCCCCATCACCACTACCGGTTTGAGCAGCAGGGTCACTGTGAGCATGCCGAGGATGCCCTGGGCGATCACCAAAGCCACCAACGCCAGTGGCAGCAGGAGCGGATGCTGCGGATCGTGCCGGCGATGAGATACCGCCATGGCGGCGAGCGTGAGCACCAGCAGACCTAACGTCGAGGCCAGGTAGCGATGAATCATCTCACGCCAGGCCTTGCCCTGCTCCACCGGTCGCTCGGGGAACGCGGCGTTCGCCTGAGCCACCTCGTGCTCTGCCGTGGGCACGCCTATGAGGCCGTAGCAACCGGGCCAATCCGGGCAGCCTAGGCCCGCATCGGTCAGACGTACCCAAGCACCTAGCACCACCACTAGAAGGGCGAGGGCTGCGGCCAACTGGCTCAAGCGATGAAACAGCATACGAGCCCCCTCAGCCGATGCGCGACAGCTTCAGCAGTCGCTTCAGGTCGTGGAACAGGGCTATTCGGTCCTGCTCGGGCGGGTAGCGTAGCACCAGGTTGGTGAGTGGGTCGGTCACGTGGGCTACGCCCTCCGTACCATCCCAGGTCAGACGCGCGAGGGCGTCCGCCTGTGCTCCGAGGGCGCGGGCGTCCAGCACCACCAGGTCCGGATGCTGCGCGGAAAGCGAAGCCAGGTCGGGCAAGGTGTCACCGGTCACGATGAGCACGCGGCTCACGCGGTCGAGATACTTCGACAGCAGCGAGCGGGCGCGAGCGCTGCCCTCGAGGGCTTCGACACAGCCCACCGTGCAGCCGTTGCCAGTCACCTGGACCACGTTCCAGAACCGACGCAGGGGCTCCTCCGTCTGCAGGCGACCCTCCTGCAGCACAGGTAGCGCCGCTAGCGAAGGCATCGGGGCGGTCGGCTGGATCAGCTCCCCGTGGCTGACGTCACCGCCCGCGAGCTTCTCGCCGATGCCGCCGTAGTACATCACGAAGGCCAACACCACGGGCCCAAAGAACAGGGCCGCCAGGGCCGACAACTTCAGCTGGCCACTGCGCACGGCAGGATCCGGTGCTTGGCTCATCGAGGAGACCTCTGAAACGCTCATGTCGATTACCCCGCCGCGCGGCGAACGGCAGCGCTTTGCGCCGCCCGATCCGCGGGCTTGAAGTTAAGAATCAGATAGAGGACCAGCAAGGTACCGGCGAAGGAGAACCACTGCACGGCGTAGCCCATGTGTTTTTGCGGTCCATCGATCCGTGGCTGCCACTCCCGGACGAAGCCGTCCGGCGCCGCCGGATCGAGCAACACCATGCCGTCGTAGACTGGCTCACCGAGAACCTGCTGCAGATCGCCCGCACGGGGGTACAGCATAGCTAATGGGAAAGCTAGGTTAGCCTGGGAGGGCAAGGCTGAGGCAACGCGCAGCCCCGGCACGGGTAGGTCCTTCAAGAGGCCGCGCAGATCACGCGGCTCATCGTCCAGGGCCGGCAAGCTGGGCAGCGCGTCGTTGGCGTAGTCTCGCTCCACCCAGCCGCGATTGATCATCACCCAATGCGCGGGCTCGTCGGCGAGCCGCAGCGGCGTGAGCACGTAGAAGCCCGCTTTGCCCCCGTGATTCATCTGTTCCAACAGAATGTGGCGCGCGCCGGAGTCGTACGCGCCTTCGGCTGTCACGTGGCGCACACCGACACCGCTGCCCGCATCGTATTGCTCTTTAAGCACTTGCGACATGGATAGCACGTCACTGGGCTCCGGCGCTTCGAAGGCCGCCAGGCGCTCACGCTTGAAGGCCGCGCGATCGAGCTGCCAGCTGCCCAACCACAGGAAGGCGGGGAGCACCACAACGACGGCAAGCGTAGGCCACAAGCCGGGCGCGAAGCGTCGATTGCCGAGCTTCACCCCCACGCTATACTGCCTCGCCTTGTTTGTCGGAGACCGTCGCCATGCGCTTACTTGTCCTTATCATTCTGCTGGGCATCGTCGGCAGCTTGGGATCAGCGCTGTTCTCCCTTGCGCGGGACGCCGGCAAAACCGACGCCACCCTGAAGGCGCTGAAGATCCGCATCAGCCTGTCCGTTGGGCTGTTCGCACTGCTGTTTTTGCTCTACTGGGCCGGGATCATCCAACCCAATGCCAACGCGCTCGGTTAGTCGCGAGACGAGTTGCCGCTAGGGCAGATGGCAAGCGGCGGCCGACCCGCCTCGAAGGTCGCCGCCGCCTCGTCTCGAGGGGTCCCGAGGACCCCTCGAGTAAAAGTGGCTACCCGCCCGATCAGAGCCAGTAGACGAAGACGTAAAGGCCAAGCCACACCACGTCCACGAAATGCCAATACCAGGCCGCCGCCTCGAAGGCGAAGTGGTTCTCCGCCGAGAAGTGGCCCTTGAAGCAACGCAGAAGCACCACCAACAGCATGATCGCGCCGAGCGTCACGTGCAGGCCGTGGAAACCTGTGAGCATGTAGAAGGTGGATCCGTAGATGCCGCTGCCCAAGGTCAGGTTCATGTGCCCGTAGGCTTCCTTGTACTCGGAGATCTGCAGCGCTACGAAGATGAAGCCCAGGGCGACGGTGGCCGCCAAGGTCAGGTTCAATAGCTGGCGTTGACCGTGCTTCAGCGCGTGGTGTGCGATGGTCACGGTGACGCCGCTGGTGAGCAGGATCAGCGTGTTTATCGCCGGCAGACCGGTGCCGGCCATGGCCTCAAACTCACCGCCGACCACGCCTGGGCCGTTACTCGGCCATGCGTTCTCAAAGCCCGGCCAGAGCAACAGATTGGTGAAGAGGTTGTTGGCCTCGCCGGAGAGCCAGGGCAGCGACATCTGCCGCGCATACAACAGGGCGCCGAAGAAGGCCGCGAAGAAGAACACCTCCGACGCAATGAACCAGATCATCCCCTGACGGAAGGAACGGTCCACCTGCGCATTATAGAAATTGTTCACGCTCTCGTGGATCACGGTACCGAACCAACCGAACAGCATGCAGATAATGGTGGCGGCACCGAGATAGGCGAGCAGCGCACCTCCCGCGGCGTTGTTCAAGGCCATCGCCGAGCCGATGGCGAGGGAGAACAGTCCTAGGGACCCCACGATCGGCCAATGGCTGCCGTGGGGCACGTAGTATTTTTCCTGGTTAGCGGTGGCCATAGCTTTTTCCAAGTTAGCGGTTTTCTCTTGGGTGAGCGGGACTCTCTTATGTGGCCCGTCTCACAGCGAATTCAATGACTCGACGCCACCCGCGTCACGTCGAAGAACGTGTACGAGAGGCTTAGCGTATCCACGTAGTCCGGCAGTGCCGGATCGATGATGAAGCGAACGGGCATGACGAGCTCCTCGCCCGCCTGGAACTCCTGCTGTTCGAAGCAGAAGCACTCGGTCTTGCGCAGGTAGCGCGCCGCATGACCTGGCGAGACGCTGGGCACGGCTTGGCCGATGCGCTCCACGCCGGTGAGGTTCTCGGCGATGAAGTCTGCCGTGTACAGCTTGCCGGGATGGACCTGGATCTTGGCTTTCACTGGCTTAAAGCGCCACGGCGCCGACTGGTTGACGGACGCAACGAACTCCAAGGTAATCACGCGATTGAGGTCAGGCGCCTCGACCACCTGCTCGGCACGGTCGCCGGTCTTGCCGCCTAGACCCGTGATGTCGCAGAACACACTGTAGATCGGCACCAACAGATAGCCGAACGCGAACATGGAAACGACCATGAGCGCGAGCTTCGCCGTGAGCACGCGAGCGCTGCTAGCGTTCACGCGCGCGTCCTGTTGCTGGCTTCGCGGGTCCACGACGTTCGCTCAGCCGCCCGTGCGCAGCACGACGGCGGTGATGTAGGTGCCGTAGATCAGCAGCGCCACCACCCCGAGCGCCGCGGCGCTCAGGGCGATCTTCTTGCTGTCCGGCTGCGCCGGCGTGCGCTGACCAGCGCCGTCGTCGCCCGAACTGTGCTCCGTCGTTTCCACGCTCACCGGATTTCCGGCGCTTCTTCAAAGGAGTGGTAGGGAGGCGGCGAGGACAAGGTCCACTCGAGACTGGTCGCACCCTCCCACACCTGACTCGTCGCCTTCTCGCCACCACGGATGCAGCTGATCACGATGTAGGCGAACAGCAGCTGCGACAGGCCGAAGCCGAAGGCACCGATGGAGGAGATCACATTCCAGTCGGTGAACTCCGTCGGGTAGTCCGGAATACGTCGCGGCATGCCGGCGAGCCCCAGGAAGTGCTGCGGGAAGAAAAGCACGTTGACGAAGATCGCCGACAGCCAGAAATGCAGCTTGCCGAGTTTCTCGTTATACATGTTACCCGTCCACTTCGGCAGCCAGTAGTAGGCCGCCGCCATGATCGAGAACACGGCCCCTGGCACCAGTACGTAGTGGAAGTGGGCAACCACAAAGTAAGTATCGTGGTACTGGAAGTCGACCGGGGCGATGGCCAGCATCAGGCCCGAGAAACCGCCGATGGTGAACAGGAAGAGGAACGCCAAGGCGAAGAGCATCGGCGTCTCGAAGGTGAGCGAGCCCTTCCACATGGTGGAGATCCAGTTGAATACCTTCACGCCCGTCGGCACGGCGATCATCATCGTGGTCAGCATGAAAAACAGCTGGCCGGAGAGCGGCATGCCCACCGTGAACATGTGGTGCGCCCACACGATGAACGACAGGAAGGCGATGGACGCGGTGGCGTACACCATCGACTCGTAGCCGAACAGCTTCTTGCGCGAGAACGTGGGGATGATCTCGGACACGATGCCGAAGGCCGGCAGGATCATGATGTACACCTCGGGGTGCCCGAAGAACCAGAAGATGTGCTGGAACATAACCGGGTCACCGCCGCCAGCGGCGTTGAAGAAGCGCGTGCCGAAGTACTGATCCGTGAGCAGCATGGTCACGGCACCGGCCAGCACCGGCATGGCCAGCACGAGCAGGTAGGCGGTGATCAGCCAAGCCCAAACGAAGAGCGGCATCTTCAACAGCGCCATGCCCGGGGCACGCATGTTCATGATGGTCACGATGATGTTGATCGCGCCCATGATCGAGGAGAAACCGGCCAGGTGAACGGCGAAGATCAGGAACGGGAAGGCGTCACCGGTCTGCAGCACGAGCGGCGGGTACATGGTCCAACCGCCAGCCGGACCACCGCCGGGCATCAGCAGCGTGAGCAGGAGCGTGGAGAACGCGAAGGGCAGGATCCAAAAACTCCAGTTGTTCATGCGCGGTAGGGCCATGTCCGGCGCGCCGATCATCATCGGGATCATCCAGTTGGCAAGGCCCACGAAGGCCGGCATCACCGCGCCGAAGATCATAATGAGCGCGTGCATGGTGGTCATCTGGTTGAAGAAACCAGGGTCGACCAGCTGAATGCCCGGCTGGAACAGCTCGGCGCGAATGACCATGGCCATGGCGCCGCCGACGAAGAACATGACGAGGCTGAACAGCAGGTACAGCGTGCCAATGTCCTTGTGGTTGGTGGTGGTCACCCAACGCATGATCCCCTTGGCGGGGCCATGGTCATCGTGGTGATCGTGCTCGTGTGCGCCGTCGATGACGCCCGGGTTGCTGCTCATGGGAAGGACTCCTCGAACGTAATCGTTTATTCGGACGCAGCCGCCACGGTGGCGTCAGACGTGGGACGGGGCGGCAGGCCGGCGAGCACGCGGCGCTCGTTCACCCACTCGAGGTAGTCCTCGGGGGCGCGCGCGTCGACCACCACGGGCATGAAGCCGTGGTCGCGGCCGCACAGTTCGGCGCACTGGCCCCGGTAAACACCGGGCTGCTCCACGCGAAACCAAAACTCGTTGATGAAGCCAGGGATGGCGTCCTTCTTGCGCGCGATCTCCGGCACCCACCAGGCGTGGATGACATCGCTCGCGGTGATCAGCACGCGAACCTTGGCGCCAACGGGAACCACCATCGGCTCATCTACGTCGCGCAGGTAGTGCTCGTGCTGGCTCGGATCCATACCGGAGTCGAGCTGACGGATCTGGTTCGACAGGGCGTCGATGTTGCTGAAGTACTGAAACTCGTCATCGAGGTACTCGTAGGCCCACTTCCACTGATAGCCAGTGACCTTCACCGTCAGATCGGGGTCACGGGTGTCTTCCATCTTCACCAGCATGCGCGCCGACGGGATGGCCATGGCGACGAGGATGATGACCGGAACGGCGGTCCAGACGATCTCGAGCGTAGTGCTGTGGTTGAAGTTGCCGGGCACGGCGCCTTTGGCTTTCTGGAATTTGAAGATCGAGTAGAACATGGCGCCGAAGACGACCACGGCGATGGCGACGCACACCCAGAAGATCAGCATGTGCAGGTTCCAGATGTCGTCGCTGAGCTCCGTCACGCCCTTGGGCATGTTCAGGTCCCAGGCCGCAAAGGCCGCTGGCGCGACGAACAGAGCGGCCAGCGCGGCGAGCCCGGCGAGTAGACGAGCCAGGTGGCTCTTGGCGTGTGACATGCCGACTTCCTCGATCAACAGTTAGTAGATTCTTTAGCTGGGATGACTTCGTCAGGGCCCAGTGTTGTTGTGGCAGCTTCCGAGCGTGCTTGCGCCAGCAGCTCGCGAAGGCGTTTGTGCAGCGCGCGGCGCTCTTGCTCGGTGATCATTGCGGCGATCTCCGTTCGCTTGCCGGAAGACACGATGAGCAGCTGCGAGCGTCGCCGACTGCCCGGCGCGGATGCCGCCGCGAGTTCGACGCGCGTCCAAGGGCTCGGCCACTCGAGCACCTCGCGATCGCGGGGACGACCGCGTTCCAAGCGCACTTCCTGGGGCGAGATCACCACCAGCTCGCGGTAGCTGGCGCGCCGATGCATCAGGAACAGGGCGCTGCCGAGCAGGGCGAGCTCGAAGCCGGCGAAGGGCAGCACGGGCCAGTAACCCAGCAATGCCCAACCACCCGAAATTAAGGTCGTCATTCCCAAAACACTGCCGTAGAACAGGAGACTGTCACGGGCGGTCAAGGAGTTGTTGCCACTGATCACCAGCGAGGTGGTAGACGGCGGCGACGGACGGTCGGTCATTGCGGGCTCAGCTAACTTCCGAGGCCGAATGGTATGCCAAGAAGCGCCGCCACAGCAACAAACCAAGTCTTAGTAAACAGCTGAAATTACGTGATTTGCGCGGACGATCGACAGCTGCGCGGATCGCGTCTCGCGATGCACGCCGACGGCGGCCCGACGGTCTTCTGGGAGCAACTGATTACGTTGCGATTTTGGCCAGCTGAGGACGTCATTCTCACGATCGACGGGTGATATTGGCCAGCGGTATCGCGACTGCAGTATCCCCACTTGGAGCGACGCCCGAAGGCCCAGCGGGTGGGGGGACAGGGGATGCCCAGGCGTGGCCGAACACCAACTCCGCAGTGATGCGCAGGCGAGCGCTATCGTCCAAGCGCTCAGCGCAATGCGCGCGCAGGGCGCGCCAACGTCCTGCGCCAGTAAGCGACCGTCGGCGCGCCGCTAGGGCACAGGCAGCGCCCGCTCGCCGCAGTTCCTGGCCCAGCGCATCGATGGATGAATAGGTGAGTTGGAGACGGTCGACGTCGAGCACCGGGTCGCACAGGCCGGCACGCCCGAGCGCCTCACCCAAGTCGTGCATATCGACGAAGTCGTGCACGTGGGCGTCGCACGCGGGGTCGACGGCGCGCCAAGCCTCGCGCAGTTCGGTCAGGGTGGCGGGCCCCAGGGTAGCGAAGGTCAGCAGGCCGCGGCCCGGGCGCAACACGCGACGACACTCGCGCAGGGCAGCGTCCGGGGACGTGCAGTCCTGCAGCACCAGATTCGCGAAGATCAGATCCACGCTGCCGTCGGCAAACGGCAGCGCGTGCAGATCCCCACGCACCACCTGGTAGCGCCGCCGCCATCCACGAGCTCGCCGGGCTCTCGTGCAACGACCGGCGGCATGGTCCAGAGCGACCACCTGGGCCTTTGGATAGCGCCGCGCCAGCACCCGCGCCGCCTCCCCATCACCAGCCCCGAGGTCTAACACCCGCGAGGGCTCCAGGGTGATCAGCTCCAGCCGTTCGATCAGGTCTTCCCGTGTCCGCGCGCTAAGGGGATCGGCGCAGGCCGCTGTATCCGCATGGCGCTCGTGAAACTGGCGCTGGGCGCGCCGATCCACGGCTGCGGGCATTGGGGATTGGGTAGGGGCAGTCATCGGCCGCGCAGTATGCCGTGTTCTGCGCCGGTTCCAAATCCAGGCCTCCAGCGCAGAAAGTCGGGTCGTGAGCCGGCATTGCCCCCTGCAGGCTAGCCGAATGCCATCCCACCTCGATCGCTGCCGCAGGCTGCTCGAGCACGTGCTTGACGCTGTCCTGCCACGCAGCTGCCTGGTGTGCGGTCTGCCGCTGCCATCTGACTACAAGCCCGAGCGCACCGCATACGAGGCGGTCTGCGCGCCCTGCGCCGAGGAGCTGCCCTGGAACGCGCTGGCGTGCGCTCAATGCGCCGCACCGATTGATACTCGGGTGCCCACTGAGACCTGCGTGGCCTGCGAACTTGCGCCGCCTGCGTGGGACCGCGCGATCACCTCCCTGCGCTACGCGCCTCCGGTCGATGCAATGATCCATCGACTGAAGTTCGGGGGAAGCCTGAGCGACGGGAAGTTCTTGGCGAGCGCCTTGGCCCTCAGCCTGCGCGCGACGCGTCCCGCCCGCGAAGACTGGCCAGATCTGATCACCGCTGTGCCCATGCACCCCCTTCGACGCGCGCAGCGCGGCTTCAACCATGCGGCCTTTCTCGCGCACGCCCTGAGCCGAGAGCTACCCTGCGTCATCGACACCGACTTGCGCGCCCTGCGCCGTGCACGCTGGACCCCCGCCCAGGCCAAGCTGGACGCCGCTGCCCGCCTGCACAACCTCATCGACGTCATGCGCTGGCACGGCAGTGCACCCCCATCCCACGTCGCGGTCGTCGATGATGTGCTCACGACGGGGGCCACGTCCGCCGCGGTCACCGCAGCCCTTTACCAGGCGGGTGCCCAGCACGTAGAGATTTGGGCATGCGCACGAGCCGGTCGCTTCAGGCCTGGCGCCAAGTGACCGACACTTCAGGTAAAGAGGTAGTCCAAGGCCAGCCCGATGAACACGAAACGGCCGAAGGCATCGTTGGACAGAAAGGCCTTGAAACACCGGGCGGGCTCTCGTGTGCGAATCAGCTGCACTTGGCATAGGGCCTGACCGGCTGCGACCGCCACGCCGCCGTAAAACCACAAGCCGCGCCCGGCCAATCCGCCAGCGGCTAACAGCAAAGCGACCACCGCTACCAGTAAGGCGCTGACGATGGTCACATCGAAACGCCCGAACAGCACGGCAGTAGACTTCACACCGATCGCCAGATCGTCCTCCCGGTCGACCATCGCGTACACAGTGTCGTAGGCAGCCGCCCACAGCACGACGGCCGCGAATACGACCCACGCCAGGGAGGGCACCTGCCCCGTCTGTGCGGCGAACGCCATCGGCACGGCCCAGCCGAAGGCCACCCCGAGGTAGAACTGCGGGTAGTGCGTGATGCGCTTCGTGAAAGGATAGCTTGCAGCGAGAAATGCAGCGACTACGGACAGAGCAATAGTCAGTGAATTCATTAGCAAGACTAAGGCGAAGGCGACCAGGGTTAGCAGCACCGCGGTCCACAGCGCCGTCGCCGGCGTCAGCTCCCCCGTTGCGAGGGGCCGCCCTTGCGTACGGCTCACGTAACCGTCTATGCGGCGGTCAGCGAAGTCGTTGATCGCACAGCCAGCCGAGCGCATCAGAAAGACCCCAGCCATGAAAACGGCGAACACCAGCGGTTGCGGCTCGCCCTCACTCGCAAACCAGAGGCCCCACAAGGTGGGCCATAGCACCAACAGGGTGCCGATGGGCCTGTCGAAGCGGATCAGTCGCAGCCATGCTTGCCACCAGTTGCTGGAACCCGCGGGCGGAGGCGCGGCAGGCGCTACCATCGATCAGCGAGCAGCGCCCAAGGTGGGCGTTGACTGCACCAGGGCCGCGGCGGGCGGCAGAAACACCTCCATCACAAGCAGTGGGTGTTGGCCGACCTGGAAGCGCGAGCGACGGGCCCAGAGCGTGGGCTGCTCAGACGTCTGGACCGCCAGCGCTTGCGGCGAGAGGGACAGAATCCGCTGCACCACATCACCCTGGTAGGTGCAGGGAGCAAACTCGAAGGGCGAACGGCGCACATCATTCCTTTCGAAAAGAGCATGCCCGAGGGAGCGGCCTCCTAGCTCGCCGAGCCACCCCTGCGCGTGCGCCGTTGTGTCAGGAACAAGCGTGCGCGCGGCGACGGCCGCCAGGCCCGCCACGTACATCATTACCTCGCGACACAAACCAGGCAGCCAGCATTCAGCATCCTCATGGGTGAGAAGCGCGTCCTTGGCTTGCTCGGAAAACCTCTCCTGGGCGGTCAGCTGGAGATGGAAATCCCCATCTCCGAGACGCGTGAGCTCCTCCGTAAGGGAGCCCTCGAAGGTCAGCAGTTCGCCAAGGGGGCCGCCCGGAAAGCCTGTATGCTCCTGGGCCAATCGCCAGGGTGATGGAAGCTCGCTCGCCAAGGGGGTCTCCACGGTTGTCTGCGCCCATGATATCTCGCCGCCGCGCTCCAGAGGGATCAGACGGCCCCGTAGCGCGCGTCCTTCCCTACCCAGCGGTCAGTGAGCAGGGCGACCGTGCGCCGTGCCTCGCCATCGCCCGCCAGCAGTGTGTCCGCCAGTGCTCTGGCGTCGGGCAGCAGGTCCGCATCGCGTACCAGCTCGGCGACGCGAAAACTCTCCACGCCGGTCTGACGCGTACCGAGCACCTCGCCCGGGCCGCGAAGCTCCAGGTCCTTCTCCGCGATCTCGAAGCCGTCGTTGGAGCGGCGCATGATGTCTAGGCGCGCCCGAGACAGCTGGCCCAGGGGCGGTTCGTAGAGCAGCACGCAGCTCGACTGGGCCGTGCCACGCCCGACCCGACCGCGCAGCTGGTGCAGCTGCGCGAGCCCCAGCCGCTCGGCGTTCTCGATGATCATGAGACTTGCGTTCGGCACGTCCACGCCCACTTCGATCACCGTAGTCGCCACCAGTATGTCGCCACGACCCGCCTTAAAATCCGCCATAGTGGCCGTGCGCTCGGCGCTCGCCATCCGTCCGTGCAGCAGCATCACACGCAGCTCCGGCAAGGCCTGCGCAAGCGATTCGGCGCGGACCTGGGCCGCGCTCACGTTGAGGTGCTCGGACTCTTCGATCAGCGGACAGACCCAATACACCTGTGCCCCGCTGCGACACTGCTGCGCGATACGGGCCACCAGCTCGGCCCGGCGCGACGTAGGGACGGCAGCCGTGCGCACCGGGGTACGCCCCGGAGGCAGCTCATCGATTATCGAGGTGTCGAGATCCGCGTAGGCACTCATGGCGAGCGTGCGCGGGATCGGGGTCGCCGTCATCACCAGCTGGTGCGGGGCCAACCCTTGGCTGTCGAGACCCTTCTCGCGTAGCGCGAGGCGTTGGTGAACGCCGAAGCGGTGCTGCTCATCGATCACTACTAACCCCAAGCGTGCGAAGGACACCTGCTCCTGAAACAGGGCGTGGGTGCCCACCACCACCTGACCTTCCCCGCTGTCGAGGGCGGCGAGCGCCGATCGGCGCTCTGCGGCCTTGAGTCGCCCCGTAAGCCGCAGAGACAGTACGCCCAAGGGTCGTAACCAATGCTCAAAGCTGATCGCATGCTGCTCGGCGAGCAGCTCCGTGGGCGCCATCAAGGCCACCTGAAAGCCCGCTTCGACGGCGACCAGGCTGGCGGCGACGCCGACCAGGGTCTTGCCCGACCCCACATCGCCCTGCACCAACCGCAACATGGCCTGGCCATCGCCCAGATCCGTCACGATCTCCTCGATCACGCGCCGCTGGGCCTGCGTGGGGCTGAAGCTCAGGCTGGCGATAAAGCGATCGAACAGCGCACCATCGGCTCGAATTACGGGTGCCGGATCCGTGCGCAAGCTGGCCCTCAGCAAACGCTGGCTGAGCTGGTGGGCGAGCAACTCCTCGAAGACCAGCCGTCGCTGCGCGGGATGGCGCCCAGCCTCTAGGGCCTCCAAGTCAGCCTGCGCGGGCGGCAGATGCAGGAGACGAATAGCTTCATTAAGTGACGGCAGACCGACGAGCGTCCCCACCTGGGCGAGAGGATCGGGCAGCGGATGGCGCGCCAGTATGCGCAGGGCCTGTTCCACCAAGGATCGTAGGCGAGGAGCACCGAGACCGTCGGTCACCGGATACATCGCCGTCAGGTGCTCGGGCGCCTCTGGAACGGCATCTCCACGCAGCAGCTGATACTCCGGATGCACCATCTCCACGCCGCCACTGCCACTGCGCACGTCACCGAAGGCCCGCAGGCGCTGACCTCGGCTCAGACTTGCCTGCTGGGCGCGGGAGAAGTGAAAGAAGCGCAAGGTGAGGCGGACGCCGCTGCCATCGTCGAGCGCCACCAGCAGCGTGCGACGGCGTCGAAAGGTACTCTCCACACGTTGCACTTCGCCGTCCACCACCGCTCGCGCACCTGGCCTTAGGGAAGCGATAGGTACGACGCGCGTGCGATCTTCGTAGCGCGTCGGGAGGTGCAGTAGAAGGTCGATCAGGCGCTCTATGCCAAGGCGTGCCAAGCGTTCGGCCAGGGTAGGGCCAACGCCACGCAGGATCGTCACGGATTGCGCCGTGGCGTGGTTGGCATCGGGCGCTTTCATAGGACTACCGGCACCCTCGACCTAGATCGGACGGACTAGCGATCTCAAAGCGCCAGGATGGCGTCCATCTCCACCTGCGCCCCCTTAGGCAGAGCACTCACGCCCACGGCCGCGCGCGCCGGATAGGGTGCCGTAAAGAACTCCTCCATCAGTGCGTTGACGCGAGCGAAGTTGCTAAGGTCGATCAGGTACACGGTGACCCGCACCAGGTGATCCAAGCTCCCTCCGCTGGCACGAGCGACAGCGGAGAGGTTCTCCAGCACCTGGCGAATCTGCTGATCGATGTCGCCCTCCACCATCTCCATGGATGTGGGATCTAGGGGAATCTGACCGGAGAGAAACACCAGATCGCCGGTGCGAACGGCCTGTGAGTACGGCCCGATAGCGGCGGGGGCTTGATCGGTGTGAATGGGCTGACGACTGGTGGTCATGGCGCTGCGCTCCGCAAAGGGTGGAGAGTGGTTGGCGCAAGCGTAACCGGCGCGCGCACGCGCCGCCATGGCCCCTTTGGCGCAGGTCTCAGGGCATTTCCGGGGTGTCCCCAAGGCGCTGCTCGCGGGCGGCCTTCTCGCAAGAACGCGTCACCTTCAGCACCTCGGACATGGCGTGCACCCCTCGCATGACGCGCGCCAGCTGGCGCCGGTCGGTCACGTGGAGCAAGAAGACGAGCGAGGAGTTTTGCCCCTCCTGCTGAACCACGGCCACCTTCTCGATGTTCGAACCGTAGTCAGCGATGCGGGTAGCGACCTTGGCGAGTACGCCCGTGCGATTCGCGGCCTCGACCTGAATCTCAACGGCGAAGGTCACGCCGGATTCGGTCTCCCACTGGAGGGGTATCCATTTTTGCGGATCGCGTCGATAGCCAGCGACGCGACGACAACACTCCCGATGTACGACCACGCCGCGGCCGGCGCTCACATAGCCCAGGATGGGATCATCGGGGATGGGGAAGCAGCAGCGCGCGTACTCGACGACCAACCCCTCGGTGCCGTGAATTGCCAAGGTGCCTCGGCGAGCGTTCGCCACGGCCACAGGCACTCCGTCCGACAAACCCTCGTCGCTGCCCGCAACTGCCAAGCGGCTCGCCACCAGCGGCGCCAGCTGGCCGCCGATGCCGATCTGCTCGAATAGGGTGTCGCGATCGTCGAGTTCGAGCTCTTCCAGGACCTCGATCATTCGATCTTCAGGCACGCGACGCAAGGACAGGTCGATGTCAACCAAGGCCGCCTCGAGCAGGCGTCTTCCCAGGTTGATCGCCTCGCCGCGCTTCATGTCGCGCAGGAACATGCGTATGCCCGTACGCGCCTTCGCCGTCACCACGAAGTTGAGCCAGGACGCATTCGGCTTCGCGTTGCGTGAGGTGATCACCTCCACCGTCTGCCCACTCTGCAGCTCCGTGCGCAGCGGCACCAGACGACGGTCCACCTTCACTGCCGCGCATCGATTGCCTACGTCAGTGTGCACGGCGTAGGCGAAATCGACGGCGCTGGAACCCCGGGGCAAGCGCTTGATGTCGCCACGGGGAGTGAACACCAGCACCTTGTCCGGAAACAGGTCGAGCTTGACGCTCTCAAGAAACTCCTCCGAATCGCTGCGTTGCTGCAGCTCCATCAAGCCCTTCAGCCACTCTCGGGCCTTCGACTCACTGCCGAGATCACTGCCCTCACCTGTCTTGTAGAGCCAATGGGAGGCAACTCCAGACTCCGCCACCTTCTCCATGTCGCCCGTACGCACCTGAATCTCCAGCGGCTCGCTCTTGGGGCCGAACAAGGTGGTGTGCAGGGACTGGTATCCGTTTTCCTTAGGCAGCGCGATGTAGTCTTTGAAGTTACCCGGTACGGGTTTGTAAGTCTGGTGCAGCACGCCTAGGGCGCGATAGCAGTCATCGACCGTATCGACCACCACGCGGAATCCGATCACATCGGTAATGTCGCGCAGGGATCGGCTCTTCTTGCGCATCTTCTGATAGACGCTGTAGGGCGACTTCACGCGCCAGGTCACGGCAGCGGCGAGCCCGCTGCTCTTCAGCGCTTTCTTGAGGTCACCGGCAACGCTTCGCACGAGCTGCGTACGCTTGCTCGTGCGCTTATCCAGGTGGCGGGCAATCACCTCGTAGCGATACGGACTCAAGTGGCGAAAGCCCAGGTCCTCAAGCTCCTCGCGCACCGTGTTGATGCCGAGGCGATTCGCCATCGGTGCGTAGATCTCGAGCGTCTCCCGGGCAATGCGCCTTCGCTTCTCGGGCTTTAGCGCGCCTAGCGTTCGCATGTTGTGCAGGCGATCGGCGAGTTTGACCACGATCACGCGAATGTCGTCGGTCACCGCGAACAGCATCTTGCGCAGGCTCTCCGCCTGTTGCTCGGCCTTGGACTGGAAGCGGATCTGTTCGAGTTTGCTAACGCCGTCGACGAGGTGGCCGACCTGGCCACCAAAGCGCTCTTCGATCTGTGCCCGCGCGGTGCCCGTGTCCTCCATTGTGTCGTGCAGGAGGGCGGCGACCACGCTCGGCTGGTCTAGGTGCAGGTCTGCCAGGATGCGCGCGACGGCGACCGGGTGGGTGATGTACGGTTCGCCCGTGCGCCGGGTTTGGCCCCGGTGGGCGCTCGCCGCGAAGTGATAGGCATCGAGGACCGTCGCCACTTGGCTGGCGGAGAGGTACTTGCGGGTGGCCGCCAGCAGCTCGCGCAGACCGGCAGACTCGCGCCCACGCGGGATGGCGGTCAGCGGAGGCCTCCCCCGCGCGGCGGATGAGGCAGGGCGCGACCGCCGACGCCCCGCTGGCGCTGGGCGCCTGCAGGGCCTGGGGCACCGAAAGGTGCGGAGCTACGCCTCGGGGTCTGGCTGCTGGGCCGGGACATCGGCGGATTCCTGCGCGGCGAGCGCTTCGGCTTCCACCGGATCGGGCTCCACCACCTCTTGCTCGGCCAGAATCTCTGGCCCCACGTAGCCAAGTGCGATCTCACGCAAGGCGACCACCGTGGGTTTGTCGTTCTCGATCTCGACGAACGGCTCGGCGCCATTAGCGAGCTTGCGGGCGCGCTTTGACGCCACGAGCACGAGTTCGAAGCGGTTGTCGACGCTTCCCAGGCAATCCTCGACGGTTATTCTGGCCATGCAGTCCTCAGTCCAAGGTGGGATCCGATTCAGATGTGCTCACCATTCGAGCACCCGACCGCATAGCGTACCCGAATCAGCCAGCTTTGTGGCCCGCAGGTGACGGCGGTTGGGAAGGATCCGTGCGCAGCGAACTGCCCCTGCCGTCCAGCACGTCACAAAGCTCCGTCACCGCACGCTCGAAATCGTCGTTGACAATGACGTAGTCGAACTCGGCCCAGTGCCCCATGTCGCCCTCCGCCTCGCTCAGGCGACGGGCGATCACCGACTCATCGTCGGTCGCTCGGCTGCGCAGGCGCCGCTCCAGCTCCTCCCGCGACGGGGGCAAGATGAACACGAGACGACTCTCCGGCATCTGCTGGCGCACTTGGCGCGCGCCCTGCCAGTCGATCTCCAGGATGACGCGATGCCCCTCGCGCACCAACGACTCCACCTGCGTGCGGCTGGTGCCATAGTGATTGCCGAACACCTCGGCCCATTCCAAAAACTCGTTGGCCTGGCGCAGCTGGGAGAACTCATCCGCGGAGACGAAAAAGTAATCCCTGCCATGCACCTCACGAGGACGTTGCGCTCGTGTGGTGTAGGAAACAGCCGCGCAGGCGTTTGGATGGCGCTCGATCAGCGCCTTCACCAAGCTGGTCTTGCCCGCACCTGACGGCGCCGAGATCACGAACAAGGCACCTGGCGGCGCCGCGGAATCACTCAAGGTTCTGCACCTGCTCACGCATTTGCTCGATCAAAACCTTCAACTCCACAGCGGCGCGTGTGCCGTGCGTGTCTTGGGCTTTGGAGCCAAGGGTGTTCGCTTCACGGTTGAACTCCTGCATGAGAAAGTCCAGGCGTCGCCCTACGGGGCCCCCTTCGGCCAACACGTGACGTAAATCCTCGAGGTGGCCCTGCAGGCGATCGAGCTCCTCGTCCACGTCGATACGGGTCAGCCCCAACGCCAACTCCTGCTCCAAGCGGCCGTCGTCGAACTCGATGTTCAGGTTCACCAAACGTCGCTCCAGGCGCGCGCGCAGAGCATGGCGGACAGCTGGTGCTTGTTCGCGCACCGCAGCGGCCTGCTCACCGATAGCACCCGCCCGCTCCTCCAGCAGTTCACGAATCCGTTCACCCTCGCGCTGGCGCGCCGCGAGCAAATCGCCGAGCGTGTCGCGCAGCAAGCCCTCGGCCTTGGCCACCAGCGGTGCCAGATCGGGCGCAGGACTCGCGAGCACGCCTGGCCAAGCGAGCACGTTCATGGGGTCTACTGCGCCGGGATCGGCGACCTGGCGACGCACCTCACCGACAGCCCCCAGCAACTGCTTGAGCAGGTGCTGGTCGAGCTCCAGACGCTGCGCGCCGGCAGCGTCGACCGAGATCAGGCGCAGGGACGCCTCGACCTTGCCACGATGCAGCGACTCGCCGAGGAGCGCCCTGGTCTTCGCCTCTAGGGAGCGAAACTCCTCGGGCATGCGCAAAGAGAGATCGAGGTAGCGGTGGTTTAGCGAACGGAGCTCCCAGGCGATACCCAGCCCCTCGCCACGGAGTTCCCGTCGCGCGTAGCCGGTCATGCCACGAAGGGGCTTGGGAGCGGGTTTACTGGTCACAGAAAACGGGTCTTTCGCGGTGTGTGAACTGCGTTCGCATTGTTGCAGGAAATGAAGACGCCGTGCAGGATGTGACTCGCAAGTTAGCGCTAGACTCTGAGTTGAGCAGCGGTGTTCACAAGAGGTGACATGCCGCCGGTCAGCGTATCGCCCGCCGAGGGCCGCCTATCGATCGCTCGTTGAGCGGCGGCCGACAACCGAGCCAAAGCACCCGTTGCGAATTCAATCCGCGAAGACCAGCCACCCCGGTGAGCGCGAGACCAACCAGGACCGCGTCGCCATCGTCGCGGAGCAGGATTGCGTCCTGCTCGCCGTGCTCGACGGCATGGGGGGTCACGCGGACGGCGAGAAGGCGGCTCAGGTCGCCATCGATACGATCGTCGATGCCTTTCGTTCCAGCCCACGTCCCCTGGTCGACCCCATGGGCTTTCTGCGCCTCGCCATCAACGATGCACACGATGCGGTGGTCACCCTGGGCAAGTCGCTGCCCATGGCGTCCAAGCCGCGTGCTACCTGCGCCGCCTGCCTGATCCAAGAGGGCGAAGCGTGCTGGGCCCACGTGGGCGATAGTCGCATTTACCTGTTGCGTGGCGATCGTGTACTCCAGCGCACGCGCGACCACAGCCACGTGGAGCTGCTGCGCCGCGAGGGCTTGATCTCCGAAGAAGACATGCATACCCATCCCATGCGCAACTACGTCGAATTCTGCCTAGGGGGAGAACCTGAGTATCCAGGCATGGACGTCTCGCCCGTGCGCAAGCTGGAACCCGGCGACCGGATCCTGCTCTGTTCCGATGGCCTGTGGGGTGGACTGAAGGAGACCGAGGTGGCTGCGCTTGGAGCGAAGGAGTCTGATGACCTGCAGCAGCAGCTAGAGGCGCTGGCGACGATCGCCGTCGCTGCCAACTCTCCATACGCCGACAACACGACCGCGGCAGTGGTACGTTTGCTCTCTAGCTAGACTTCCTACACGCCACGGACGGATATCGAACGGATGCGCCCAAGCGGCCGAGCGCTGGATCAACTTCGCGAAGTCACTTTCGAACGCGGCTTCACCCGACACGCCGAGGGTTCGGTGCGGGTGCGCTTCGGCGATACGCACGTGCTCTGCACCGCTAGCGTGGAAGAGCGCGTGCCGCCCTTCCGTCGGGGTAGCGGCAGCGGATGGCTGACTGCCGAGTACGCCATGCTGCCCCGCGCCACTACGACCCGCAGCGCTCGCGAGACACGTGGCCAGGGCGGGCGCACCAAGGAGATACAACGCCTCATCGGTCGCTCCTTGCGCGCGGCCTGTGATCTAAGCGCCCTGGGCGAGCGTACGATCACTGTCGACTGCGACGTCCTGCAGGCCGATGGTGGCACCCGCTGCGCCTCCATCTGCGGCGGCTACGTGGCCCTCGCGGATGCCATCGACGGCCTGATCCGCGCCGGCGCCCTGAAGGAAAGCCCGCTGCATGGCAATCTGGCGGCGGTTTCCGTAGGCATCTACCAGGGTCAGGCCGTGCTCGATCTCGACTACGCAGAAGACAGCCAAGCCGAGACCGATATGAACGTGGTCATGAACGACGCCGGCGCCTTCATAGAAGTACAGGGCACGGCCGAGGGGCACGCGTTTCGGCGCGAGGAACTCGATCAAATGCTCAACTTGGCGTCCTTCGGCTGCCAAGTACTGATAGGTCTTCAGCGCACGGCGCTGGCGACCGACTGACGGCAGGCACGATCATGGAGCGCCTCGTACTCGCCTCCGGAAATGCCGGCAAGCTGCGAGAACTCACTGCGGTGCTTGCGCCGCTACAGATCGAAGTGGTGCCCCAATCGCACTTCGACGTGCCGACCGCTGACGAGACGGGCACGACCTTCGTCGAGAACGCCATCATCAAAGCACGCCATGCCGCACGCCTCTGCGGACTGCCCGCACTGGCTGACGACTCAGGGCTTCTGGTGGACGCACTCGGCGGCGCACCCGGCGTGCACTCGGCGCGCTACGCTGGCCCCTACGCTGGCGATGCGGATAACGTGGCACGCTTACTCGGAGCCCTAACAGACCTTCCCGCCGGCGAGCGCACGGCGAGCTTCTACTGCGTGCTGGTACTGATGCGCTCAGAAACTGACCCAATGCCCTTATTGGCTGACGGCAGGTGGCCGGGGCGGATCACGACCACTCCCAGCGGAGACGGCGGGTTTGGCTACGATCCTGTGTTCGTGCCCGATGGCTACGAGCAGACGGCCGCCCAACTCGGCGCAGAGCAGAAGAATCGTGTCAGTCATCGTGCCCAAGCACTCGCCAGCCTGGCCGAGCGAATGCGGGCAAGGCCAGGCGGCTGACAGACCCGTGGCATCACCGCCGCACGCAGGCATCGCGCCCGAGGGCTCGCGCCCTCAGCGCCCACAAGCGCCACCTGCGCACCTACCAACGACCCTGTACGTGCACATCCCATGGTGCGTGCGCAAATGCCCGTACTGCGACTTCAACTCCCACCATCTGCGCGGCGAACTACCCGCCACGGAGTACGTCGATGCACTCCTCGACGACCTTCGACTCGACCTAGAGCAGGCTCCCTGGCCAGGGGGAAACCTAACGAGTATCTTCATCGGTGGTGGAACACCGAGCCTGCTGCCCGCAAACGAGCTCGGCCGCCTTTTGGACGGCATCGCGCGCACGTTGCCCTGCCCCGAGCAAATGGAGATCACCCTAGAGGTCAATCCGGGGACCGTTGAACGCGGCACCTTTTCCGAGTTGCGTGCGGCAGGCATCAATCGCGTATCACTAGGAATTCAGTCTTTCCACGAAGGACACCTGCGCGACCTAGGGCGCATTCACGACGCGCAACAGGCCGATCGCGCGATTCGCGAGGCACAGGCTCACTTCGACCGCATCAATCTCGACGTGATGTACGCACTCCCCAGGCAAACTCTCGACGGCTGTCTAGAAGACCTTGCGCGAGCAATCGACTACGGGACTGAACACCTATCGCACTATGAGCTAACGATCGAGCCGAATACGGTGTTCGCACGCTACGAGCCAGCCGGGCTGCCCGAAGAAGACCTCGCAGGCGATATGCGTGAGGCCAGCGAAGCACGACTCGAGCGCGCCGGATTGCGCGCCTACGAGGTATCCGCCTACGCATGCCGAGACGACGCCCGCGCGCGCCACAACCTCAACTACTGGAGCTTCGGTGATTACCTGGCCATAGGCGCGGGCGCCCACAGCAAGCGCTCCAACCTCGATGAGCACTCCCATCGAGTCAGCAGTATCACCCGCACGCGCAAGGCGCGAAGCCCCCGCAGCTACCTGACGGCGGCGAAAACACCGCAGCGAGTGGCGCATTCAGAGACCATCCTGGGGCAAGCGCTCGCCGGAGAATTCATGCTCAACGCCCTTCGCTTGGTAGGCGGTTTCTCCGAGGAGATCTTCGAGAAGCGCGTCGGCGTTTCCCGGGAGCTGATCCGTCCGCGTCTGGAAGCCGCCGCGGTGGATGGCCTAATGCGTCAACCGGTTGACGGCCACTGGCAGCCAACCAGCCGCGGGCGCGCCTTCTTGAACGACCTACAAAGCCGATTTATCGATTGAGCCACCAGCCTAACTCGTCGTTATTCACACTAAGCAGCACAGAGGTGACATCGCGGGTTGACATCAGACTGTCATCTTCACGGATTTTTGCTGCACTCATAACTCACTGAAAAGAAAAGCTGTCAAGCTTTCGTCTAGAAAATTCCGCTGGGCTGTCTATAAATCTGAGACAAGCTGGTGAAGTTCTGACCAGTCGCGTAATCCACACAGTTATCCACAGCCCCCAGAAGCGGCGTAAAAGCCGTCACATTACCGTCACTTACGGCGATCACCGGAGTCGGTATGAGAAGACGGTGAGGATCGGATTGACGCGCGAGACTGGACGCTTGTTGAGCTGGCTGCGAGCATAGGGGGCTCGGTTCAAAGCCGCTAACTTCCCCATCCTCAAGGGATCGCCCCGCCATTTAAGTCTGGCGCCGAGCCGACGCAAGACAGCCGCACGCGTCGATAAGGTCCGCAGAAAATACACGGTTGAGGAAGAGCGCCTAGTCGGCCACAGGCAGGTCGGCAGGAGGCTCCGGTGGCTTGGCCACTAGAGCTTCCACCTCGCTTAGGCTCGCGCGACGCTCGGGCCGTCCATCCACCGGACTGGCGGGCGCCTCGCGAATCGCATCCACCGCCAACACCAAGACCTCATAGTCGAGACCATCAACCGAGAACTGGTGGCGTGGGCAACGTTGCGTTCGATCGCTGAGGTAGCGCAGGTGTACGTCCGAGGTGTCAAAGCTCATGTCGGCGTCGAGCAGACGCCGGGGCACGTCTTCCGCGGTGTCCGTGTGCAGATGCAGGGTGATCGGCGTGTGCTCGGACACGGCTCCGCTCAGTACGGCGCCAACCAGGCGAGGCGCATAGGCGGAGAAAAACCGCATAGCCTCTAGCGCGCCCTTGCGCAGCTCATGAAGCTGATCGAGCGCGGCACTCCCGCCGAACAAGCGACGGTGTTCGAGTACGGCTTGCTCGACCTCGCGGTTGCTCGGCAGCAATGCGGCCGACACTGCACCCAGGCGTTCCGCGGCCTTGCGCTTGGCCACTCCGTAATCGCGGATACCCTGATCGAGCACCAGGCGCGCTGCCTGCTGGGCGATCACCGTACGTTGCTGATCCGCCGCCTGCTGGCCGTGGGCCGACGCCCGGCGCGCGCTACCGCGGGCACCGCGCCCCCTAGAAGATCGGTTCGTCTTCCGCGTCGCCATCGCCTGTATCGTTAAAGAAGGAGGGAACTTGCTCATCCAGGGCCGCCTCCGGCGCGTTGCCCTGGCGGAAGATCTCCTGGACCCAGCCGCTCTCTCCAGCTCGGGCTAACTCGCCCGTGTCCGGACGGATCTTGACCCGCACTAACCCGTAGGGCTCGGATAGCGAATGCTCTGCCCGCCCTGTCAGCACGGACTCCATGTAGTCCGTCCACGCCGGCAGGGCCGCACGGCCGCCCACCTCGCCGCGCCCGAGGCGCGTGAACTCATCGAAGCCCACCCAGACCGTCGCCGTAAGGTCAGCGTTGAAACCGCTGAACCACGCGTCACGCTGCTCGTTGGTGGTTCCCGTCTTGCCTGCCAGATCGTTGCGCTGCAGGCGGCGGTAGGCCGCACGCCCAGTGCCCCGGCGCACCACGTCGCGCATCATGTCGGTGATGATGTAGACGTTTTGCGGGGACACAACGCGCGGCGCCATGCTAGCGATGGGATAGCCACCGGTGAAACCTTCTACGCGGCTGCAGGCCACATCGGCGCTCGGCCACTCGGCCGGAAGCATGTCACTCGCCGAGGTCGTCGCCGTTGCCACATCGGAGTCCAAGGACGCCAGGCGAGCGACTACGCCACGGTCGGCGTCGGCAGCCGCCGAAGCGCCGTCCGCCGCATCGAGGGCTCCCAGCTCCAGGGCACGCTCGCAAGGCAAGCATGCGATCCTCGGAGTCGCCTCGAACAGCACCTCGCCATTGGCACTTTCTACCCGGTCGACCAGATAGGGGCTCACCGCAAAGCCTCCGTTAGCCAACACGGCGTAACCGGTGGCCACCTGCAGAGGCGTGAGGCTCGCGCTACCAAGCGCTAGGGAAAGGCTCGCCGGCAGCTCCTTGGGATCGAAACCGAACTCGCCGATGTGGGCGATGGCCTGGCGAATCCCGACCTCGCGGAGCAGGCGAATCGACACCAAGTTCCGCGAGGCTACCAGCGCCTCACGCAGGCGCATGGGGCCGCGGAACTCTCGCTCGTAGTTCTCCGGGCGCCAAGCCTCTTCCATGCCCGGGTCGTCGTAGACCACCGGCGCGTCCGGCAGCACGCTGGCGGCAGTGAAGCCGTTTTCCAGGGCGGCCGAGTAGACGAAGGGTTTGAATGATGATCCCGGCTGGCGCTTGGCCTGACTCACGCGGTTAAACTTGCTCAGACGGAAGTCGTAACCGCCAACCATGGCCGACACCGCACCGTCGCGAGGATCGAGGGAAACAAGGGCACCTTGAACCGCCGGCGCTTGACCGAGCTTCCACAGCACGGGTACCGGCGCTAATCCAGGGTCGTCGGGCGTTGGGGAGTCCGCCTGCGTGGCTTGCCCAGCGTCGGCGGCCTCCATCGGTTGCACGTAGATGACCTGGCCGACGGCGAGCACGTCCCCTACACGGGCCGGCGTGCCGCCCGCGCGAGACTCATCGATGTAATCACGGGCCCACTTTACGCCGTCGAGCGGCACCTGCCCCGGCGACCGCGCAATCACGTGCACGAGTGCCCGGGCCTCGTCGACATCCGTCACCACGGCGAGCTCGTGCAAGGGCAGGTCAGGGTATTCGCCGAGCATCGCGTCGAGCTGCTCAGGCGTCCGACCGACCTCTTCCAGGTCGCGCAGATCCACCGGACCGCGGTACCCGTGGCGACGGTCGTACTGCAACAACGCGTCGCGAACGGCTGCCACCGCCGCTTCCTGGCGCTCGGAATCTAAGGTGGTGACGACGCGCAGGCCACTGCCGTACACACGCTCGCCGTACCGCTCCACCATCTCCGCCCGGGCCAGCTCTGCCAGGTAGGCCGCCTCGCCTTCTACCCGCGGCCCGTGGATGGACGCGCTAATCGGCTGCGCCAGCGCCAGCTCGTGCGCTTGCGCACCGATGTAGCCCAGCTCGCGCATCCGGCGCAGCACGTAGTCGCGCCGGCTCCTAGAGCGATCGGGATTGCTGACCGGGTTCAGGTCGGAGGGCGCTTTGGGGATGCCAGCCAGAATGGCGATCTCATCGAGTCGCAGCTCGTGCAGCTGCTTGCCGAAGTACACCTCGGCGGCTGCCGCCACGCCGTAGGCTCGCTGGCCGAAGAAGATCTTGTTCAGGTAGAGCGTGAGGATCTCTTGCTTGCTGAGCACGCGTTCCATGTTCAGAGCGATGAAAATCTCGCGCACTTTGCGCACGTAGGAGTGGCGAAGGGTCAGCAGATAGTTGCGCGCCACCTGCATCGTAATGGTGCTGCCGCCCTGGCTGCCCCGCCCCGTGCGCGCCAGCACCAGCACCGCCCGCGCGAGCCCCTGGTAGTCAACCCCGGGGTGTTCGAAAAAGCGGTCGTCCTCCGCCGCCACGAAGGCGTCGATCACCTGCTGAGGCAGCTGCTCGTAGGACACCGGAATGCGCCGCTTTTCGCCGAATTCGCCGATCAGCAGGCCGTCGCGGGAGTAGACCCGCATCGGCGCCTCCAGCTGCACGCTCTTCAGCGTATCCACGTCCGGCAGCGACTCGGCCACAAACATGTAGGCCGCCGCCGCGGCCAGCAGGGCGAAGGCGCCGCCAGCGAAGGTGAGGGAGAGCAGGACGGAGAGGAGCTTTACGACAGGCTTCATCGGCTACCGAACGGGCGTCAGCGGGTGTGGTGATGGGCATAGAACGCGTGCAATTCGCGTCCCCGTACGCGGAGATCGGGAGTATATCGTGACCGCTCGTCCCGATTCGCCGCTTTGTGTGAAATGCTTCACGAAGGTTGACAAGAACGGCTGCTATAAATCGCGGCTGGTGCGGCACGCTATTGTCGCGCGCGGGCTGCCGACCCCTCCAGGACGACCGTGGGCAGCGCGCCCGGCGCCGGAGCGTCGACAAGGTCCTGCTGGTTGCAAGGGCATCCCCGGCGGGTTGAACATATGTCCCGCCTTGCGCCCTCCAGCGTTTGGTATATAGTCAACGAAAGCTCGTGTGACTGCACACATTTTTGAGCCAACTCCCTATTCCACATGGCAAAACTGACGCTGTTCGGCAACACAGTAAGGCCTCTTCTGGGCCTTGACATAACGACCTCCTCCGTGAAGCTCCTTGAGCTGTCGGACGCTGGGGGCACCTATCGCGTTGACGCGTACGCCGCCGAGCCGACGCCCGTCAACGCGGTGAACGAGAAAAGCGTGATCGACGTTGACGCGGTCGGCGAGGCGATTAGACGAGCGGTCCGCCGCGCTGGCGCGAAGGCCAAGGAGGCAGCCGTCGCGATCAGCGGCGATGCTGCTATTACCAAGGTCATCCAGATGCCTGCGTCCTTGAGCGAGGCCGACCTCGAGGACCAGATCAGCTTGCAAGCCGATCAGTACATCCCGTTCCCCTTGGAAGAGGTTAGCTTCGATTTCGAAGTGTTGGGCAGGAATGAGGACACCGGCATGTCCGACGTGCTCCTCGTGGCTACACGCTCTGAGAACGTGGAGCAGCGCCAAGCCGCGGTGGAGGCTGCTGGCTTGAAGGCTCGCCTCGTCGACGTGGAAGCCTTCGCGCTCGAAAACGCTTGCCAGCTGATGCGTCACCAGATGCCCGATGAGGGCGTCGGTAAGTCCGTCGCGGTAGTCGACTTCGGCGCCAGCAGCACCACCTTCAGCGTGCTCACTAACCTCAGCGTGGACTACACACGCGACTTCGCCTTCGGCGGCCAACAGCTCACCGAAGAGATCATGCGAACCTACGGCGTATCGATGGGCGAAGCCGGCCGCCTCAAGAAAGAAGGCGGATTGCCGAGCAACTACGGGCCGGAAGTCCTTGAGCCGTTCATCGACGACATGTCCCAGCAGGTAAGCCGCTCACTACAGTTTTATCTGGCGTCCGGCTCGAACCGCGAGCAACCTGATCAAATCGTCGTCTGCGGCGGCTGCGCCAACATCCCCGGGGCGGCAGAACTGATTCAGAGCAAGGTGGGCATCCCTACGGTGAAGGGCGACCCGCTCGGTACCCTGAAGGTGTCCTCGCGCGCCAAAGCCGCGGGCGTGACCACCGACGCCACGGCCCTACTCACGGCGTGCGGCCTGGCCCTGCGCAGCTTCGACTAACGGAGTAACCGATGCCTCGCATTAACCTACTGCCCTGGCGCGAAGAGCTCCGACAAGAACGGCAGAAGAACTTCGGCATCGCCGCTGGCGTGGCCGTGGCGCTAGGCGCCTTCGTGGTGTGGTACGCCGCCACCACCTACCAGGCTCGCATCGACCACCAGCGCGACCGAAACAAGTACCTCAACACCCAGATCGCCGAGCTGGACAAGCAAATCGAGGAAATCCGCGCCCTGGAGGACCTCCGCGATCGGCTAATCGCCCGCATGGGCATCATCGATGAGCTGCAGCGCAGCCGCCCCGTGATGGTGCACTTGTTCGATGAGCTAGTGCGCACGCTACCCGAAGGGGTCTACCTGGAGAGCGTGCAGCAGAACAGCAAGCGAATCTTGATCAAGGGCGTCGCCCAGTCCTCTACGCGCGTATCCAACTACATGCGCGACCTGGACACCTCTCCGTGGTTCAAGGACGCCGGTCTGAACATCCTGGAGAAGCGCGGCGAGTCGATTGAGTTCACGATCTTCGTGAGCCAGGGCGCCCCCGAGACGGAAACGCCCGACGAGGCAGCCTCATGAATTTCTTGGAGCAGCTTCGCAACCTAGACATCAACGACATCGGCCGCTGGCCCCTCGTCTTCCGTGGCATCTTCATCATCTTGATCTTCGTCGGCGTCACCGCCGGCGGCATGTACTACTTCGTGGTCAAGTCGAAGGTGGAAGAACTTGAGAAGGTGCAGGGCCGAGAGCAGTCCCTACGTCAACGCTTCGAAGCCAAGCAGCGCCTGGCGGCCAACTTCGATGCCTACAAGGTACAGCTCGGCCAGATGGAGCAGGAGTTCGGCACCATGCTGCGCCAGCTCCCAGGGCAGACCGAGGTGCCGAACCTACTGACAGACATCTCGCAGACCGGCCTCGCCGCTGGCCTGGAGGAAGAGCTCTTCCAGCCGAGCCAGGAGATCGAGCGAGACTTCTACGCAGAGCTGCCGATCCGCATCCGACTAAACGGTAGCTACCACGAGTTCGGTCAGTTCGTGAGCGGCATCGCTTCGTTGCCGCGCATCGTGACCTTGCACAACATCACGATCAAACCTACTGGATCCGGTAGGGGCAGTCGACGCAACGACGACCTGCCCGCGTCGGTGATCGGAAACAGCCTTGAGCTCGACATCACCGCCAAGACCTATCGCTATCTGGACGACGAAGATGAGAGTACGGGCCAGTGAGTAAACCCAACGCTATCGACCCGTTACGACGATCAAGTCCCGTGTGGCGAACACTCATCACGCTGGCGCCCCTGGGCGCCATTTTACTCCTCGGTGGCTGCGTGAACCGGGATATGTCCGATCTGCAGCGTTACACGCAGTCGATCAAGGGGCGTCCGGGTGGGCGCATCGAACCGCTGCCCGAGATCAAGAGTTACGAAAGTTTCGAGTATTCAGCCACGAAGCTCCGCTCGCCCTTCAAGCCGGACACGGAGTTGGCGCAGCGCGCCCCCGCGGCTAGCGATGGGCCGCGGCCCGATCCAAATCGACGCAAGGAGTATCTCGAGAGCTTCTCCCTCGACTCCCTGCGCATGGTTGGCACGCTGGAGATCGAAGGGAGTTACTACGGGCTCGTGCGCGATGCGGACGGGTTGGTCCACCAGGTGCTGCCAGGGCAGTACATGGGCGAGTACGACGGCCGGGTAAACGCGGTGACCGATGCCGCCATTGAGCTGACTGAGCTAGTACCGAACGGTATCGATGGCTTCATCGAGCGCGAGGCGGCCGTTGCGCTGGATTGATCGGTGCCGTCGTAGCGACCCGTTGGATGTTGGATTAGCGATGGACACCGGGAATCCGAAGGGAGATCCCGGTGGCCTGAATGCAATTGTCGAGGCTTAAGCATGAACCGTGAAGTTCTGGGTGTCTGCGCCATGGGGCGGTGGTTGAGGCCGCCTAACGCGGCGATGTGGCTGTCTGCCATTACGCTGCTGGCGGCGCTGCTGCTGGGATCGACGGGCCCCGCCCTGGCCCAGAACGAGTTCTCCAACTATCTCGACGACATCGAGGTGGTAACCTTGCCCGGCCAACAGGTGCAGCTGGTATTGCGCATGCGCGGTCCGGCACCCGAGCCGAACACGTTCAGCATCGACAATCCCGCCCGCATCTCCATCGACCTGGCCGACACGGGCGTGGCGCTGAGCAGCCGTCGCCGCGATGTAGGCATCGGCCTGCTGAACAGCGTGGTGGCCGCCGAGGCCGCCGGTCGTACGCGCGTGGTGCTGAACCTCGACAACCCCGTCACCTACACCGCCGCCGCCCAGGGCAACACCGTTACCATCACCCTTGCCTCGGAGGCGGAGATGGCGGCTGCCTCTACCGCCCCGCTCGGCTCCGGTGGCATTAACGCCCCGTCGCCAGCGTCACGCACGGGTACCTTCAGCGCTAGCGAGCTACGCAACGTCGACTTTCGACGCAGCGAAGAAGGCGCCGGACGCGTAGTCCTCCAACTATCCGATCCCTCCACCGTCGTCGATCTGCAGCAGGAGGGAGACCAAGTCATTGTGGTGCTGAAGAACACCACCGTGCCGTCGGAGCTGATGCAGCGCCTCGACGTGCTCGATTTCGCCACCCCTGTGAAGACCATCGACACCATGCAGGTGAACCGGGATACGCGGGTCATCGTGACCGGATTTGGTGCCTTCGATCAGCTCGCCTATCAGTCCGATGAGCGCGTCACCGTCGAGCTGAAGCCGCTGACCCCGGAGGAGCTGAGAATCCGCGAGGAGGAGGAGCGCGAGCGCTACACGGGGGAGCGGCTCACGCTTAACTTCCAAGACATCGAAGCGCGCGCCGTGTTGCAGCTGCTCGCCGACGTGAGTGGCCAGAACATCGTGGTCAGCGACACGGTCGCGGGCAACGTCACCTTGCGCCTGCAGAACGTACCTTGGGACCAGGCCCTCGATATCGTGCTCCAAACCAAGGGACTCGATAAGCGCCAGAAGGACAATGTTATCCTCGTGGCACCGGCGGAGGAGATTGCCAACCGCGAGCGTCGCGAACTCGAGGCCGCCAGCCAGATCCGACAGCTCGCGCCCCTGCGCAGCGAATTCATTCAGGTGAACTACGCCAAGGCCCAAGACCTAGCGCTGCTGATCCAGGGCGCAGCCCTGCAGGGCGCGACCGGAGGCATTCCCGGGGGTGGGGCTCGACGCACGCTTCTTTCGGAGCGCGGCAGCGTCACCCTAGATGAGCGCACCAACACGCTGCTCGTGCAGGACACGGCGGAGAAGCTCGCGGAGATCCGTCGCCTCGTGCGCACCCTCGACGTGCCCGTACGCCAGGTGCTGATCGAATCGCGCATCGTCATAGTGAACGATGACTTTAGCCGCGATATTGGAATCCGCTCGGGCATCACCGCCGTGGAGGAAAACGGCAGCGACGGCCTCATCGCCATTACCGGTGGTGCGGCGGGCGCCGATACGATAGTCAACTCGGGACTGAACAACCTGAACACCACGGGCAGCCCGTTCCCCACGGCAGTTCCCGCGCTTAACGATCGCCTCAATGTCAATGTGCCGATCGCGACGCCTGCGGGCCGCCTAGGTCTGGCTATCCTCGACTCAAACTACCTGCTCGACCTGGAGCTGGCGGCCCTACAGGCCGAGGGCCGAGGGGAAATCATCTCCACCCCGCGCGTGATCACGGCCAACCAGCAAGAAGCCACCATTAAGCAGGGTGTCGAGATTCCCTTCCAGGAGGCCTCCGCCAGCGGCGCCACCACTACGCGCTTCAAGGAGGCAGTGCTGAGCCTAGTGGTCGTGCCTCTCATCACACCTGATAACCGCATCATCATGGACCTGCAGGTAAGCCAGGACAGCATCGGCGAGCAGGTGCCGAGCGCCACCGGTGGTTTCGTACCCAGTATCGACACGCGCGAAGTGGTCACTCAGGTGCTGGTGAACAACGGCGAGACGGTCGTCCTCGGCGGCATCTACGAGACGACCAAGACGGAGACCTTGAGCAAGGTACCCGTACTCGGTGATATCCCAGGGCTCGGCCGTCTGTTCCAAAGCAGCACACGAAGCTCCAACAAGGCCGAGCTGTTGATCTTCGTCACGCCGAAGATTCTGCGCGAAGGCTCGAATGTCTTTTAGGCGCTTCGACGACGCGCGACATCAGGCTTTAGCGATTTGACTCGAGGAACATCCAACATGCGCAAGGCAGGCAGTTTCCTACTGCTCCTCATAGCCGCCCTTTTCATCATGGGCTGCTCGAGTGACCAAACACTGGTCGTCCCCCCGGACCCGCAGCCCCCCGACGAGGGGGAGAATCCCGAGACTCCGCAGGTTGTCCTGTCCGAAGTAACGGTAGTCTCATCGAGCAACATCCTGCAGTCCGACGGCGCCCTGCCAGTCACCATTACGGCGCGCGTGATAGACGAGAGCAACATCGCCGTCGAGGGCATCGCGGTGAGCTTTGCGGCAGATTCAGGGGTGCTGACAGTGGCCAGCGACACCACGGACGCGTCCGGACGAGCCACAGCCACCTTGAGCACCGAGGAGGATCCCACCAACAGGACCATCACCGTGACTGCCTCCGCCTCAGGCATCGATGGGTTAACCCTGACGGGAGCTGCCACCGTGCAAGTCATCGGCACGGAGTTCTCCCCAATCGCTGGGCCTGGGTCCATCGTGATTGGCGCTGTTCAGGAGTATTCCACCGTGCTGGTAGACGGTAACGGTAACGGCATTGCAGGCGTCCCAATCACCGTGACGTCGTCGCTTGGCAATCCGATCACGCCCGACGCGCTAGAAACCAACTTTGAGGGCAACGTCACCTTCTCCCTCACGGCGCAGAATGGTGGGACGGATCAGATCCTGGTGAGCGGCCTTGGTATCGAGCGCGCACTCCCGCTCGAAATCTCTACCGATTCCTTCGTTTTCGTTACCCCTACGCCCCCCAACGCCAACCAGGATCCCCCGCGGGTCCCCTTGAACACGATGCAGACCGTGCAGGTGCGGTGGGAGACTTCCGGCGCGCCGGTCGATGGGCAGCCCGTGCAGTTCTCCACGACCCGCGGCACGCTCGCAGACAACGGGCAGGTCATCACGGTCAACGGCGTGGCGACGAACACGATTACCTCGTCCAACGCGGGGCGCGCGGTAATCACCGCCACGGCTGCGGTCGGTGACGGCCCGTCTGCGCAACTTCCGATCGACTTCATCGCCACGCAACCGGCGAGCATCGAAGTGCAGGCAGATCCGTTCAATATTGGCCCGAACGAGCAGTCCGCTATTCGAGCGACCGTCCGTGACCCACAGAACAACCTCGTCACGGACCAGACGGTGATCTTCGAGCTGGACGACGTGACCAACGGCAGCCTCACGGTCGGTACGGCAATCACCAACACGCAGGGCGAGGCGCAGACCTTCTACGTGGCTAGCAGCTCCACTAGTGCGAGCGAAGGCGTGCGCATCACGGCACGCGTCCAGAATACGAATATCACCGACGTGGCAGCTATTACCGTTGCTCGACGTGAGGTGTTCTTCACGTTCGGGACCGGTAACACGATCACCGAAGTGGACGATGCGACCTACGAGCTTCCCCTCCTCGTTCAGGCCAGTGACGCAGACGGTAACGGTGTCGCCGGTGTGGACATCCAGCTGTCCGTACTCACTGAACGCTACATCAAGGGCTACTGGGCGGGCGACGCCGTCGCCAACCGCTGGTTCGTGATCTCCAACGTGGTCTGCGATGAAGAAGATCGCAACCGCAACGGATTCCTCGATCCGGGCGAGGACGACAACAACAACGGTGAGATCGACGTTGGTAACAACGCCAATATCCCAGGCACGGTGACCACCGACGCGGCGGGTGAGGCGCTAACGGCCATTAGCTACGCTCAGCAATTCGGCAGCTGGCTTCAGGTGATCGTCGAGGCGCGCACCGATGTGGAAGGGTCAAGCTTCAGCGAAACGGCCTCCTTCATCCTTCCGACGGCAGCTTCGGACATAAACAGCATTCAGGTGACTCCCCCGGGAGTCGGCGTCGCACTCGACCCAGCGAACGGCTATCCGAACGCAGCGTCGGACGGACTCGCTACCGGGCCGGTAAGCCCCTTCGGCTACGGTTTCTCCTGCTTCATCGACATCTAGCAAGCAGCAGCTGGGGTTGGCGGCAGCAGTGCCGCCGGCCCTGGGCCCATCACTGCTCCACATTGGTGCCGGGCCCCGCCCTTGGGGCACACTTCCCCTCATGGGCGACAGACAAAGCACCCGCAACGCTAGTAGCGCACTCCCCCAGGATCGCTTGTTCATCGTCGGGCCGATGGCGGCCGGTAAATCGGCGGTCGGCCGGCGCTTAGCAGCACGCCTACAAATGCCGTTCTTCGACACGGACGACGAAATCGAGCAGCGCACGGGCGTGGACATCGACTACATCTTCGAGCGTGAGGGTGAGGCGGGATTTCGCCGCCGAGAGTGCGCAGTGATTGCCGAACTAACGGCGAAACAGCCAGTTATCTTGTCCACCGGTGGCGGCGCCGTGCTGGCCGATGAAAACCGCACCCTGCTCAGCAAACGGGGCCTGGTGGTGTACTTGGCCACCAGCGTGCGCACGCAGCTCGCTCGCACGCGCCACAGCAACCATCGCCCACTGCTGCAGACCGAAGACCGCGGACGCACGCTTGAGGCGTTGGCCACCGTCCGAAACGCCCTGTACGAGTCCGTGGCTGACCTTACCCTTCCCACGGACGGCTGCACGGTAGACGCTGTGGTCGGCCAGCTCATAACCCGCCTCAAGCAACGTGAAGGCCTCGACACAAGTACTCCTCCGGACGCACAGGAACCTTCCCCTTGAGGTCGCTAGAAGTCGCCCTGGGCAACCGGAGCTACCCCATCTACATCGGAGAAAACCTGCTCGCCGATAGCGGCGCGCTACTGGGGCAACTCATCGATGCGCGGCAGGCTCTCATCGTCACCAACGACGTCGTTGCCCCACTCTACGCCGATCGCTTGCGCGCAGGATTGCTAGACCATTGCGCCCGCCTTGAGGGCTTAGTCCTTCGCGACGGCGAAGAGCACAAGAGCCTGGACACCATGGCATTGATACTCGATGCGCTGGTCGAGCAACGCATGGGACGCGACGGCTGCCTCATCGCGCTCGGCGGCGGTGTGACCGGAGATGTCGCTGGCTTTGCTGCCGCCACCTACCAGCGCGGCATCAGCTTTATCCAGGTACCCACTACACTGCTCGCCCAGGTCGACTCCTCCGTCGGCGGCAAGACTGGGGTCAACCACCCGGCGGGCAAAAACCTCATCGGCGCCTTCCACCAACCCAGTGCCGTCCTCGCCGATCTGGACACGCTCACCACCCTCGATGAACGCCAGTATCGCGCCGGCCTTGCCGAGGTAGTGAAGTACGGCCTCATCATCGATGCTCCCTTCTTCGGCTGGCTGGAGCAAGCGAGCACGGCCCTTAACGCACGCGACCCTGCAGTGCTGGCCCAGGCCATCGAGCGTTGCTGCATGATCAAATCCGATGTGGTAGCGCAGGACGAACAGGAGCGCAGCGGTCTGCGCGTCTTGCTCAACTTAGGCCACACCTTCGGCCACGGCATCGAGCGCGCAATGGGCTTCGGCGGCTGGCTACACGGCGAGGCGGTCGCTGCAGGCATGGTGATGGCTGCGCAGATGTCAGCGCGGCTGGGTTGGCTAGAGGAGGCCGAAGTGAGCCGAATCGTTCGGCTCCTGCAGTTCCTAGGCTTGCCGATCGCCCCGCCTCCGGTAGGTGCTGCAAAGCTGCTCGATCACATGCGCCTGGATAAGAAGAACCGCCACGGCCAACTTGTGTTGGTACTGCTTCAGGAGATCGGAAGCGCCATCGTCACGCAGGACTTCGATGAGGGCGCACTCATGCAAACCCTGGCGGCAGCAGAGCCTTGAGCGCCCACACCTCGGCACCCTACGCCACGAGCACGGAGCACTCTCGCGGTAGACGCTTTGACGAACCACCACCGCGCCTGCGCAGCGAGTTCCAGCGCGATCGGGATCGCATCATTCACTCGGTTGCGTTCCGTCGACTGGTCTACAAGACGCAGGTCTTCGTGAATCACGAGGGGGACCTGTATCGCACCCGCCTGACCCACTCACTGGAGGTCGCCCAGATCGGGCGGAGCGTGGCCCGCACCCTGAGCCTAAACGAGGATCTTACGGAGGCCATCTGCTTGGCCCATGACCTCGGCCACACGCCCTTCGGGCACGCTGGCCAGGATGCGCTCAATGACTGTATGCGGCCCTTCGGCGGCTTCGAGCACAACCTCCAATCCCTGCGTGTGGTGGACACTCTCGAACAGCGCTACGCCCTCTTTGACGGCCTGAACCTGTGCTACGAAACCCGCGAAGGAGTGCTCAAGCACTGCGCGCCCGATGTAGCTCGCACCCTTGGCGAACTCGGTCAGCGCTTCCTCACTGGCCACCAGCCTAGCCTGGAGGCACAGCTCGCCAACATCGCGGACGAGATCGCCTACAACAACCACGACGTGGACGATGGCATTCGCGCGGGCCTCCTCGATGTCGACACCCTTGCGCAGGAAGTAGACCTCGTCGGCCGCTTTGTCCGTGAAGTACGCGCGGAGCACGCCGAGCTCTCCGATCGGCGCATGATCTACGAGGTAATTCGGAGGATGATCGGTGCTCTGGTCAACGACCTGGTAGATACGAGTCGCGAGCGGCTGGCCGACGCGAACCCGCGCAGCCTTGAGGATGTGCGTGCGCTGAAGATCCCGCTGATCAGCTTCAGCGACACGATGCGACCTCGTGTGCTAACCCTAAAGCAGTACCTGATGGCGAACCTGTACCAACATCCGCGCGTGCGCGAGATGACGGACCAGGCACAACGGGTGATCCGGCGCCTCTTCGAACACTACCGCGACGCGGCCTACGCCGACATCACGGGGGGTGTACCGCCCAACCTACCCGTGACGCGCATCCGCCAAACGCCGGCACCGGAAGACCGCGAAGCCCTGGCCGCCCGAGCTGTCGCCGACTACGTCGCTGGCATGACCGACCGCTTCGCCCTGGCTGAATACGATGCCCTGTTGGCGGCGGAGCAGGCCCGCCGCCAACGTTAGGGCAGCCCGACTCGCTCAGAAGCGTCCGCGCAGGCCGATCGAGTAGTTGCGCCCTGGCAGCGGGGCCAGGTCTTTGATGAAGGACGTGTGGCGACGAGCTTCCTCATCGAGAAGGTTCGTGGCACGCACGAACACTTCAACCGGCACCAGCCCATCCTCGGAGAGGACGAGACTAACGTCTGCATTCAGCATCGTGTAGCCATCGGTCTGCGTTTCGAACGGGGCGACGTTGTCCTGATCGAAGATGTGCGCTATATCCAGACCCGTGGTCAGGCGACGATCATGATACTCGAGGCGTCCGCCCACCCGCGCGGGGGAAATGCGCGGCAGGTCTTCACCGCCCGACAGCTCACCCGACACCGCATCAGCGAACAACGACAAGTCAAAGTCACCGCCCTGAGAGAACTCGGCAAGCGTCGCTGTGAACTCCGCTTCGAAGCCCACGAATTCGGCATCCGCTTGAGTCCACACGAAGACCGGCAGGCCGTCCTCCGTGTCGCCCCGCTCGCGAAGGAAAATGAAGTCCTCGAAATCCGTCAGGTAGGCCGTGGCGGCGAAGCCGATACGCTCCCCACCGTAGCGCCAAGACAGTTCCACGTGGTTGGAAGTCTCTACATCGAGGTCGGGATCACCGATCTCGAAGGTGCTGGTGGCCAGGTGAGGACCGTCGGAGAACAGCTCTTCGGCGCTGGGCAAACGCTGGGAACGGCTCAGGGTCAGGCCGATGCGGTGATCCTCAGCAATCGTGCGGATGGCCGAGACTGAGGCGCTGAAGGCCGTATCATCGACGCTGCCGCCGGCGACGGGTTCCTGATCTTGGGTCTCGAAGCGACCGCCGATAGAGAAGAACCAATCATTGACGTCGAGCTCTTCCACCAGGTAAACGCCCACGTTAGTGGTCTCGACGGGGGGCACGAAGGCCTCCGCACCGACGGCGGAGAACTCGCGTAAATCGAGCTGCACGCCGAAGGAGCCTACCCAGTTGCCGATCGGCTGATGGGCGATGTCAACCCGCCCCTCGAAGGCCTCATTGGCGAAAGTTGTGCCGATCTCGTCGCCCTCGAGCTCCACGTGATCGTAGTCGTTGTAGGCGCCGCGCAGTTCGACCTTGCTGATGAACCCGTCAGCCGGCTCAATCTCGCCCTTGAAGTCGATGCGGGTCTGCTCGAGGTCGATGCTGATGCCTTCTTCCTCCTCCTCTTCCTCGCCCTCTTCACCTTCTTCGCCTTCCTCCTCCTCAATGGTCTGCACCCCATAGGTAGTGTTGAAGGTGCTCACATTGACGCCAAAGTAGGCCCGCTCACCAATCCAGCTCAGTCCACCGCCGAAGGCGTGGGACTCCAGAGCACTGTTGGCGACGGTGCCGCGCTCTTGCTCTTCCTCGAAGTCATCGAGGGTGATAGCAAAGCCGGGGATATCGTAGTCGTCCTGGTCCCGCACAGAGGCATCTACTTGCAAGACGATCTGGCCAATGCCGCCGCGCAACGCCAGGGCGCCGGAGGTTTCATTAGCTACAGTGTTGCCGCCGAGGCGGAAGCGACCTTCGAGACCCTCGGGCACCTCATCCGGCAGGCGCATGGTGATCGTGTTGACGATGCCACCTACAGCCCCGCTGCCATAGGCGAGGGTAGCCGGGCCGCGCAGCACTTCCACGCGGTCCATCAGCAGCGGTTCGAGGGCCACCGCGTGGTCGACGCTAATGGTGGAGACGTCGAGGGTGGAGATGCCGTCTTCCTGCACGCGCACGCGCGCCCCCCCGAGGCCACGGATCACCGGTCGGCTCGCACCGGCACCGAAGTCACTCGACGTGACACCGGGCGTCAGGGCCAGAACTTCACCGATCGTATTCGACATCAGGCGCTCGAGATCGTCACCCTGGAGCACGGTCACGCCCTGGGCAATCTCATCGATCGTATTGTCGAGCAGCGTCGCGACGACCTCGACTTCATCGATTGGGCGGTCCTCGTCATCCTCATCCTGAGCCATCGCGGCTGCGTGGGTGAGGATTAAGGCAGCGCCGACCGCGGCGCTGAGGCAGGTGGCGTAGGGCCTACGCCTTGGGGTGCGTGGTAGGGAGTGGATTTGCTGCATAGCATGTTTCCTGAAACTAGGAAGCAGGTGCGCGCGAGCTGAGTGCACGCTCTGCATGAACCAGAGGGCCCGCGACGCGACGCAGGGCCAGCCAACGATTGGATCGGGACGCCCAACGGGGCGATCCGAGGTCAGCGAAGGCTTGGTGGAGCGCGCGGCTGGATCGAAGTGAACCGCAGCCCGCTAGGAGCGGCGCGCGCAACGACCCTGCTCGGTATGCCGACCGCAAGGGTCGGGATCGGCGATGGTAGTGCCGGCGAGGACATCGCACTGTCCCGATCCGCCAACAGGCAAAGGCCGCAACTGTGCTCTTCCTCGTGCTCGCTCGAGTGCTCATGTGAGGCAAGCGCCAAGCTCGATAGCAACAGGGCGGCGATAAGCACCCAGGCGGCGGGTGCTAGTAACCGCGGAGACGCGTTGACGAGCTGCAGAGGGCGCGAAAGCATGTCGGCGGAACAGGGTACCGGCGAGGGGTTAGGCGAGCTGTGGAGCTCGCGCAGGCGCGCACCCTACACGAATCGCTTGCCAATACAAGCCAAGGCAGATGGATGCGACGAAAATACGGACGGCCGCGTCAAAAACACCGGAAAACGTTGACGTATGGTTAGAATAGGCAATGGCTGAAGAGTTGCACCCGCCGGCGGAAACCCAAGCGCTTCCGGCCGAGGAACGGCTGATCTTTGCCCTCGACGTGCACGGCGACGAGGCCGCGAGAGCCCTAGTCGAGACACTGGGTGACGCCGTCCAGTTCTACAAGCTAGGGCTCGGGCTGCTCACGAGCGGAAACTACTTCGACCTCGTTCAATGGCTGGCCGAAGAGCGTGGACATCGCCTGTTCGCCGACCTTAAGTTCCACGACATCCCGGCCACGGTAGCGAGCGCTGTACGTGGCCTGCGGGGCCGCGGGATTCGCTACGTCACCGTGCACAGCGATCCGCGGGTCATGGAGGCCGCCGTGGTGGCGGCGGGCGAGGAGATCGGCGTGCTCGCCGTGACCGTACTCACCAGCCTGGATCTTCAAGACCTTCAGCGCCTCGGCCACGAGGTGCCCAGCGTCCAGGTCTTGGTGCTACAGCGCGCTCTTCTGGCCCATGCTTGCGGCTGCGCCGGTGTTATCGCATCGGGCCAGGAGGCGGCTGCGATCCGCGCCGCCCTGCCCGCCAGCGATTCGCCCTTTCGAGTCGTTACGCCGGGGATCCGCCCCATCGGCCAGGGCGAGCAGGCCGCCGACCAAAAGCGCATCGTTACCCCCGCCGACGCTTTCGCGCGCGGCGCGGATCACATAGTGGTGGGGCGGCCGATCCGCGACGCGGCAGACCCGCGCGCCGCCGCCCTCGCCATCCAACGCACCATTGCGGAATTCTTCCAGACATGACCGACAGCAACACCGACTTTGCCCCGCTTGCCAACGACCTTTTCCTGCGCGCCCTCCTGCGTCAGCCGATCGAGCGAACGCCCGTGTGGATGATGCGCCAGGCCGGTCGCTACCTGCCCGAGTACCGCGAAGTGCGCCGCCAGGCGGGCGACTTCCTCTCCCTGTGCATGGCGCCTGAACTCGCCTGCGAGGTCACCCTGCAGCCCCTGCGCCGCTACCCACTGGACGCGGCCATCCTGTTTTCGGACATCCTCACGGTGCCCCACGCGATGGGCCTCGGTCTACACTTCGTGACAGGCGAAGGGCCCGTGTTCAGCTCGCCAGTGCGTAGCCAAGCGGACGTGGACAAGATCGGCATCCCAGATCCAGAGCGCGAGCTACGCTACGTCATGGAGGCGGTGCGCCTGATCCGTCGCGAACTCGCCGGCAGTGTGCCGCTTATCGGTTTCGCGGGCAGTCCCTGGACTGTTGGTACCTACATGGTCGAGGGCGGCTCGAGCAAGAACTTCGCGCTTATCAAGGGCCTTATTTACTCCGATCCGAAGCTCGCTCATCAGCTGCTCAATACCGTGGCGCAGGCCACAGCGGCTTACCTAAACGCCCAGATCGTCGCTGGCGCCCAGGCGGTGATGGTGTTCGATACCTGGGGCGGTGCCCTCAGTCCGAGCGACTACCGCGAGTTCTCCCTGCGCTACATGGCCCAGGTGGTCGAATCCCTGCATCGCGAGCACGACGGTCAGCGCATTCCCGTGGTGCTGTTCACCAAGGGCGGTGGCGCCTGGTTAGCGGACATGGCGAATACCGGCTGCGACGCCCTCGGTGTCGACTGGACCACGGATCTCGCGGATGCGCGGGCGAAGGTGGGCGACCGGGTGGCCCTTCAGGGCAACCTCGACCCGTGCGTACTCTACGCCTCACCGGAGCGTATTCGCGAACAGGTCGGCAAGGTTCTCGCAAGCTACGGCAAGGGCTCCAGCGGCCACGTATTCAACCTCGGTCACGGCATTCACCCGAACGTCGATCCGGAGCACGCTGGCGCCATGATCGCGGCCGTCCACGAGATGAGCCCGGCTTACCACAAGACCTAAGAAATACGTTCGGTATGGCAAGCAGGCGGTGAACGGGGAGCGCGAGTCACCCACTGAGGCCTGGCAACGTCGGCGCTTGCATCGGATGCAGGCGGTCGCCGGCGGGCTCTTAGCGATGATGGCGCTGGTGTTCGCGATCACCTTACGCCTAGACACGAGCACCACATGGGTAGGTTACCTGCGGGCCTTTACGGAGGCCGCCATGGTGGGCGCCCTGGCAGATTGGTTCGCCGTGACTGCTCTGTTCCGCCATCCCCTCGGCATTCCCATTCCACACACCGCTATCGTCCCTCAGCGCAAAGACCAGCTGGGCGAGGCCCTGGCCCGCTTCGTGCGGGAGAACTTCCTCAGCACCGAGACCTTGACCGCACGGCTAGCGCACATCGACTTCGCAGACGCCGGCGCTACCTGGGTGGCCAAGCCGGACAACGCCGCGCGCGTGGGTCGCGAGGCCGCACGCATCCTCGATCGGGTCCTCGAGGCACTCGACGACGAAGAACTGCGCGAGCTTCTGCAGACCAACCTGAACGTCGGCCTGCGGCGCCTGCGCATCGCGCCGGTTCTCGGCGAGGGAATACAGATGCTGCTGCGCTCTGACCGCGAGCGCGAACTGATGGACGCCGGCATCGGCCTCGCCTATGACTACTTGCACGAGAATAAGGCGTCTATTCACCGGCGGATCGTCGAGGAGACTCCCTGGTGGTTACCGAACATTGTCGATAGGGAGATCTACCGGCGACTGGTGACGGAGCTGGAGCGCTTTCTCCTGCGCGTACGTCACGATCCGAACGATCCGGACCGCACGCGCTTCAATCGGGGCATTCGGGACTTGGTCGTGCGCCTACAGGAAGACCCGGAACTCAACGCCACCGCCGAACGCATCAAACGCAACCTCATCGATGACCCTGCCGTGCAAGAGTTTCTGACGAATTTGCTAACGCAGATCCGCCTCTACGTGCGGCGGGAGACCGAGCGCCCGAACTCACGCCTGGCGCGGCGCATCGCCGAGGCCCTCGCCACCCTAGCCGGGTCTCTGCGCGAGCGCGACGAGGCGAGGCGGGAGATCAACGAATGGCTAGGCGAGGCCGTGTTGCACACGGTGAGCCACTTCCGCGGGGACATGGCGCGAGTGATCTCAGAAACCGTGCGCGAGTGGGACGCGGACCTCACCGCAGAACGCGTAGAGCTCTACGTTGGTCGTGATCTGCAGTTCATCCGCATCAACGGCACCCTCATCGGCGGGCTCGTGGGTCTGACGATCCATCTCATCACCCAGCTCCTGGGACTGCACTGACTCCTCGCGCTCAGGCGCCGGGTGGCGGTAGTTCGGCCAGCGTGCGCAAGCGCTCTGGAAACGCGCGGCGCATCGCCCGGACTTGGCCCGCCGAGTACATCTGCTCGAGGGTGGTGGTCGACGCAATGAAGTAATTGATTGCACCGAGCACCTGATAGGTGTGGGTGGCGACTAGCGCTGCTGGCACGCGCTGCCACCCGGGAGTACGTCTCAGCAGGAAGTGGAGACGATCTAAGAAAGCACGTAGGTACCAGGTACCCGCCTCAGGCGCACGTACACGGTTGTCGAGAAGCTCACGCATCAGCAGCTGCATGTCCGCTGGCGTTCGCTGAGCACGGCGGAAAAGGCATAGCACTGCGTTGGCGAAGTCGGATTCTCGATCGATCTCCGCTTGCAGGCGGGCCGCGATATCACTCAATACCGCACCGTAGAGCTTCTCTTTGCTGCCGAAGTGGTGAATCAGTGCCTGCTTGGTCAGACCCACCTCGCGCGCAATCAGATCCATGCTCGCGCCGTAAAACCCTTTCTCTGCGAAAAGCGTTGAGGCCGCCGCTACGAAACGCTCACGTGTGTCCGGCCGCGCGGTCGTGTCTGCCATGAGGCGAGTATAGCTTGACGGCTTACCATTTGGTAGGTGATGATGGAACTTACCAAGTGGTAAGGAGCTGGTCCTGAGACAGTCAGAGCAAATCGAACTGCTCCAGGAGCTGCTCGGACTCAAAGAAGCCAAGCGGTGCTTCCTGGATGAGCAGATGTCGTCCTCTCCGGTCGCAGACTACACGGACCCGCAACGTTTCCAGCAAGAGCAGACTGCCATCTTCGAGGCCTCGCCACAGATCCTGGCCCACAGCAGCGAATTGGTAGAACCGAACAGCTTCCTGAGACGCGAGCTAAATGGCCGTCCGCTGCTTCTCACGCGCGCAGAAGATGGGCAAGCGCGCCTGTTCCTCAATGTCTGCCGACATCGCGGTACTCGCTTGGTGGATGATAGTGAGGGCTGTCGACAACGCTTCTCTTGCCCTTACCATGCATGGACGTGGAACAACCGAGGGGACTTCATCGGTGCGCCGCACTTCGAGGTGGGTTTCCCTGATCTCGATCGCACCACCCTGGGCTTGAGGCGGATCGGCGCCGTGGAGGCGTACGGATTCATCTGGGCCATGCCGTCCAGCGGTGCCACAACGCTCATCGACTACCTCGCGCCCTTGGAAAGGGACCTGGACTGGCTCGGCGCACAGGGTCTCACTCTGCATGCCACCGAAGCACGCACCTGGCAGTGCAACTGGAAGCTACTTGTGGAAGGCGGCCTCGAGGCTTACCACTTCCGCGTCGCACACCGAAAGACCATCGCCGCCCTGTTCAACGACAACCTCTCTAGCTATCAGGGTTTCGGCCCCCACGTTCGCTCCGTGCTACCCCGGTCGACGATCTGCGAGCTGAAGCAACAGGCCCATGAGACCTGGCGAATCCGTGACCACGCCAACGTGCTCTACACGGTGTTCCCCACATCCATGCTGCTGGTGCAATCGGACCACCTCATTTGGATCGGCCTAGACGCCCAGGGCCCCGAGCGCACGCACGTGCGCGTGTCGACGCTGAAGCCGACGAAAGCCAAAGCCGGCGATGAAAGCTACTGGGATCGCAACCACGCCTTGACCGTGCAGACGCTGCGAGAAGACTTCGCGCTCGCCGAGAGCATGCAGGCGGGGATGGCGAGCGGCGCGAATGCCGCCCTGCGCTTCGGGCGCTTCGAAGGCGCTCTGCACCGCTTCAACGAGACAATTCGGGCGCATCTCCACAGGCAGTAGCAGGCCTGGAGGCTACGGCTCCTCGGTCTGCGCTGCGCCCTGTGTGGTCATGGCCTCGTACTTGGCGAGTAGTTGTTCGCGCGTCTCGATGCGGTCCGGGTCCAAAGGAATGCACTCGACCGGGCACACAACTTGACACTGGGGCTTATCGAAGTGCCCGACGCACTCGGTGCAGCGCGTTGGATCGATGTGATAGATCTCCGGCCCCATGTAGATCGCCTCGTTCGGACACTCGGGCTCACACACATCGCAGTTGATGCACTCGTCGGTGATCTTCAGGGCCATGGGCGTAGGGTCGCCTAGGTGCGCCGTTCGGACGCGCGCTTGGCCAGGCGCTCGGCCACCAGGGGATGAACGAACTCGCTCACATCGCCACCGAGGATGCCGATCTCCCGGACCATGCTTGAGGAGATGAAGCTCAAGGATGCGGAAGGGGTGAGAAACACCGTTTCGACGTCGGGCGAGAGCTGCCGACTCATGGTGGCTAGCTGGAACTCGAACTCGAAGTCTGACACGGCACGCAGGCCACGCAGCATCACAGGGGTGGCGTTCTGGGCGGCGAACTCGATCGTGAGGCCCGAGTAACCCATCACCCGCACCCGCCCGAGCCCCGTTAGCACCTCTTCAGCCATCTCCACACGCTCGTCCAAGGTGAACATGGGTGCCTTGTTCGGGTTGGCGGCCACCGCGACGATCACCTCATCGAAGATACGCAGCGCACGTCGGACCAGGTCCGCATGACCATTGGTCACGGGATCGAAGGTGCCGGGATACATGGCTGAGGTCATCAGTTTGCTTCACTCCGTAGTGGCCGTGACGGTCCGCGCCAGGCGAAACCCCACGCGCCCCGCCCGCGAGCTTTTGAGCAACTGCCACCCAGGGGGTAAGGTCGGCTCGAGCTGCACAGGGTGCTCCAGGTAGACCAGCGCGATGGCGCCCGCCAGCGATTCGTCCAGGAGTGTACACAAACGGTCCCAGTGATTGCCGTGAAAGGGAGGGTCGACGAAGTACAGGTCCATCGGCGGCAAGGCGCCCTGGCGCAGGATGTCCTCGACATCGCCGCAACTGCACGTTGCTCGCATGCCGTCCGCAAGGCCCAGCACCTGCAGATGCGCCTCGATGGCCTCGATGGCCTGCGGTGCCTGATCGATGAATCGGCAGCTGACCGCCCCTCGCGAGAGAGCTTCTAGGCCGAGCGCCCCGGATCCCGCGAACACATCGGCGCAGCGAGCTCCGACGATCGACGGTCCCAGCCAATTGAAGAGCGTCTCCCGCACCCGATCGGGGGACGGACGCAATGACGGCAAGTCCGGAAAGCTGAGGCGCCGTCCGCGGTGGTGACCGCCGATGATGCGGAAGCGGTTGTCCCGACCGCCTGCGCGGCCACGCGCCTGTCTGCTCACCGCATCTCCCGATCGATCCGCCGTACCGCCACCACGGCCCCTGCGCTACCATACCGGCGCCGTGTTTGGACGTAAGAAAAAGAAAGGCGACGCCGAGGCGACGCCCGAGGAACCCACCGTAGCAGGGAACACCGAAGCGGGCGCTGAGGTCAGCGCTGCTGCTGCGTCCACCGCCGAGGACGGCCACCGCAAGGGGTTTTTCTCGCGCATGCGGCAGAAGCTCGGGCGCAAGGACCCTTGGCTGAAGGTGGGCAACCTCCTGCCCGGCCGCAAGATCGACGACGAGGTGCTCGAGGAACTCGAGACCAATCTCCTCATGGCGGACGTGGGTCTCGGGGTCACCGAGCAGATAATGAGCGGTCTGCACAAGCGCGTGGCACGCGCTGAACTCGCGGATTACGACGCGTTGAGCGCGGCCTTGCGCGAGGAGATCGTGCGCCTGCTAGAGCCAGTGAGCGCCCCGCTCAAGCTGCCGAGCAATGTGGCGCCGTTCATGATCCTCATGGTAGGTGTCAACGGCGCCGGCAAGACCACCACCGCAGGCAAGCTGGCGCGCCACTTCACGAGCCAAGGCAAGCGGGTGATGATGGCGGCGGGCGATACCTTTCGTGCCGCGGCCGTCGATCAGCTCAAGGTGTGGGGCGAGCGCAATCAGATCGATGTCATCGCGCAGACCGATGGGGCTGACCCGGCCGCAGTGGTATTCGATGCGATGGAAGCTGCCCGGGCCCGCAAGGTAGACGTGTTGATCGCCGATACGGCCGGTCGCCTGCACACGCAGGGCGGCCTGATGGATGAGTTGGCCAAGGTGAAGCGCGTCGTGTCACGTCACGATCCGGTGGCCCCCCACGAGGTGATGCTGGTGCTCGACGGGGGGATGGGCCAAAACGCCGTTCAGCAGGCCAGGGCCTTCCACGAGGCCATCGGGGTGACCGGCATTACCATCACCAAGCTCGACGGGACGGCCCGTGGCGGTACCCTATTGGCGATCGCTGGCGAGCTCGGGCTGCCGATCCGCTACATCGGCGTCGGCGAAGGGCTGGAGGACCTCGGCCCCTTCGATGCGAGGCAGTACGCCGAGGCCCTGCTTGCCGTCGAGGATGGTGAGGCAGACTGAGGTGGGGCGACGCGATGCGTCGTTGGGGCGCCCTCGGGCCGAAGGCTCACACCAATGATCCAGTTCGACAACGTCACCAAGCGCTACGCGCAAGGCGGCCGCGACGCGCTGCGCGAACTGAGCTTCACCGTCGACGACGGCGAGATGGTGTTCCTCACCGGTCGGTCCGGCGCCGGCAAGAGCACGCTGCTGCGGCTGATCGCCCTGGTGGATCGCCCAACCCGTGGCCAAGTGTTCGTGGGCGGCACCAACACCTCGCGCTTGTCGCGTCGAGCAGTGCCAGCCTTTCGACGTAGCATCGGCATCGTGTTCCAAGATCACAAGCTGCTGGCCGACCGCACAGTGTTCGACAACGTTGCCCTGCCGCTTGTGATCGCCGGCGCCAGCACGCGCGAGATCGGCAAGCGCGTTCGCGCCGCCCTCGATCAGGTGGGGCTGTCGCAGTACGAACGTTCTTCGCCTGACGCCTTGTCCAGCGGCGAGCAGCAGCGGGTAGGCATCGCCCGCGCTGTGGTAAGCCGCCCGCGGCTGCTCATCGCGGACGAACCGACGGGAAACCTCGACCCCCTGCTGTCCTACGAGATCATGAAGCTGTTCCTGCGCTTCAACGAGGTGGGGGTGACGGTGCTCATCGCCAGCCACGATGTACAGCTAATTCGATTGATGGGTAGTCGGGTACTGACCCTCGATCAGGGTCAACTCCTCGCCAACCGCCAAGCCACCTCTACCGGACCCAGCGATGCCGACTCGGCGTGAAGGCTCGCGCAATGCCGGCACCGATGCCGGCCCAGACCGTCAAGCCGCGGCCGAGCGACGCCGGCGCCGGGCACGACGCGAGCGGGAAGCCGCGAGCGAGCACGCCGCGCAGCGCGAGGAGAAACGCCCGCCTCGTCGCGACGGCGAAGGACAGCGCTTCATCACTCGCCTACGCACCTATGGGCTGCGGCAGGCGCAGATGCTCATTGGGGCGCTCGGCCGTCTGGTGCGTACCCCCACCACGGCGGCGCTCACGGTGGCCGTCATCGGCGTCTCACTTGCCTTGCCTCTCGCACTCCAGTTGCTCACCGATAACGCGAAGCGAGCGACCTCGGCGTGGCGCTACCGGGCGGAGATCTCCGCCTACCTGACACCCGGTCTTCCCGAGTCGACCCTACAAGAGCTGGCCGTGCGATACCGATCGGACGCGCGAATCGCCACGGCGGTGGCAATCCCGGCTAAGGATGGGCTGGCGTGGTTCCGCGAGAACAGCGGTATGGCGGAGCTGCTCGAGACACTCACAGATGAGCGGGGCGAGCCGACCAACCCAATCCCTCACGCGCTGGTGCTCGTGCCGGCGGAAGGTCGCGATGACGATGCATCCATCCGAGCACTGGTCGGCGAACTCAATGACCTTGGCCAGGTGGATACGGTCACGGAAGATCTCGCCTGGCTACGGCGCCTGCGCGCCACGCTGACGTTGCTTGGCCAAGTGAGCTTGCTCAGTACGGTACTCCTCGGCATCGCGGCCCTACTTGTGATCGCGAATGCGATTCGCGGCGATGTAAGCGCACGAAGAGAAGAGATCGTGATTTCGCGCCTGATCGGTGCCAGCGACAGTTTCGTTCGACAGCCTTTCGTGTTCAGCGGCCTGTGGTACGGCCTCGGTGGCGGCCTCGTCGCGGTCTCGCTGGTCGGTCTGGCGCTCCTCGCCCTGGGCGGGCCAGTAGCACGATTGGCCGAGGTTTATGGCACATCGTTCACGCTTAGGGGCCTCGGGCCGGTCACCGCCCTAGCGGTTATCAGCGGAGCGGCATTTCTTGGGGCGATCAGTGCCTGGATGGCGGCCGATCGGGTGTTGCGATCGATGGAACCAAATTGACCGGTCGGTACACTAATAGGGTGATAGCGAACACGCGTGCTCCGATTGCGCCCCCGGTCACAGCTCGACGGCACTGACCCCACCGTTATTCACGGTAATGCGTCACAGGAACGCCGCTGGTGTTAGCACTCCCCAAGGTTGAGTGCTAAATTTGAGGTAATGACATCCATGCTTGGAAGGAGGGCGATCTCATGAGTACTGCCCTGACTATCAACAATCAGAACAACCTGCTGGCCGTCGGCCCCGTCGGTAACCTCGACGCTTACATCAGCGCCGTGCAGACCGTGCCCGTGCTCGAGGTGGAAGAGGAGCGCTCCCTGGCGGCGCGTTTCCGCGAAGATAACGACGTGGAGGCGGCACGTTCACTGGTGATCGCGCACCTTCGCTTTGTCGTGCACATCGCCCGCGGCTACATGGGCTACGGCCTGCCGCTCGGCGATCTGGTGCAGGAAGGCAACGTGGGCCTGATGAAGGCCGTGAAGCGCTTCGACCCTGAGGTGGGCGTACGCCTGGTGTCCTTCGCGGTGCACTGGATCCGCGCTGAGATCCACGAGTTCGTCCTGCGCAACTGGCGCGTGGTCAAAGTCGCGACCACCAAGGCCCAGCGTAAGTTGTTCTTCAACTTGCGAAAAGCAAAAAAGCACCTAGGCTGGCTCTCGGCCGACGAGACCAAGGCCGTGGCCGAAGACCTCGGCGTGTCGCCGGCGGAGGTGACGGAGATGGAGCGGCGCCTCGCGGCTCGCGACCAGTCCTTCGATCCCCTGCCCGGTGAGGACGACGAGGACGGCGGCTACTCGCCCCAGACCTATCTGCCGGCTGCCGAGGAGGATCCCGCCGTGGCCCTCGAGGCGGACGACTGGGAGGCGGCGAACCACGCCAGCCTGAACGCGGGCCTGGATGCGCTCGATGAGCGCAGCCGGGACATCGTGCAGTCGCGCTGGCTGACCGAGAACAAGTCGACCCTGCACCAGCTCGCCGATCGCTATGGAGTGTCTGCGGAACGCATCCGCCAGATCGAAGCCGCCGCGATCAAGAAGCTCGGCAAACTGGTCGCCGCCGCCTAAGGCCACAGGCGCCTCCCGGCGCTGATTCACGACTAGCGTCGACCCGTGCGGGCCCCCGCCCGCACGGGTATCATTGCGCCCCCAAAGAAAAGCCCGCCCACGGAGCTGACGCTATGTCTACCGCAGCCCAAGATCCCGCTGTCGCCCCGGCGCCAGCCGCCTCCTCGCGCCGCCGCCTCGATCCCATGGATCTCTACGACGTGCGCGGCGAACTCAACGATGAAGAACGCATGGTGCAGGACACCGTCGCCCGCTTCGTCGACGAGGTGGCCCTGCCGCTGATCCCCAAGGCCTTCGACGATCACACCTTCCCCATGGAACTGGTGCCGCAGATCGCCGAGTTGGGCCTGTTTGGCAGCTCCATCGAGGGCTACGACTGCGCCGGCCTTAACTCCATCTGCTACGGCCTGATCTGCCAGGAGCTCGAGCGCGGCGACTCCGGCCTGCGCAGCTTCGTCTCCGTGCAGTCGAGCCTGGTGATGTACCCGATCTACGCCTTCGGCAGCGAAGAGCAGCGCCAACGCTGGCTGCCGGCAATGGCCCGCGGTGAGGCGATCGGCTGCTTCGGCCTCACGGAGCCCCACGGCGGTTCCGACCCCGCCAACATGAAGACCCACGCCCGCCGCGACGGCGATGACTGGATCTTGACCGGCGCCAAGATGTGGATCACCAACGGCGCCATCGCCGATGTGGCCGTGGTCTGGGCCCAGACCGACGACGGCATCCGCGGCTTCCTGGTGGAGAAGGGCACGCCGGGCTTCGAAGCCACCGTGATCGAACGCAAGTTTTCCCTGCGCGCGTCCATCACCTCGGGCCTGTTCTTCGACGACGTGCGCGTGCCGGCCTCGGCCATGCTGCCGGGCGTGAAAGGCCTGAAGGGCCCCTTGAGCTGCCTCACCCAGGCCCGCTACGGCATCACCTGGGGCGTCATCGGCGCCGCCCAGGCCTGCCTGCGCGAAGTGCTCGATTACACCAAGTCACGCGAACTGTTCGGTCGCCCCCTCGATCACACGCAAACCGTACAGCGCCGTGCGGCCGACATGGCTCGTCGCGTCACCACCGCCCAGCTGCTCTCGCTGCAGCTCGGCCGCCTGAAAGAGCGCGGTGCGATGACGCCGAGCCAGGTGTCCGTGGCGAAGTGGAACAACGTACGCATGGCCATCGATATCGCCCGTGATGCGCGCGACCTGCTCGGCGGCGCCGGCATCAGCACCGAGTACTGCCCCATTCGCCACATGCTCAACCTCGAGAGTGTCATCACCTACGAGGGCACCGAGACAGTGCACGAACTGATCGTCGGTCAGGAACTCACCGGCACCAACGCCTTTTAGCAAATCCCGTCGCCGGCCAGCGTAGGGCGTCTTCGATCATGGCGACGTCCTGATGCTTGCGCTGCGCAACGGAGCTACACTCCTCGCTCGCCAATCACGGACTAGGGACAGGCCGTAACGCATGGCTGCCACGCCCACGCCTCCGCCGCCGCCTGCGCGCGCCACGAAAGCCGCCACGCGCAGCGTCAACCGCGCCGAGATCATCGACCGCAACTTCCTGGCCTTGCTCGCCGATATCGAGGCGACGCCCGAACAGATGTTGCCGAGCGTCACCCGCGCCGATTTCGAAACAGCGGGACTCGCAAGCGACGACGCCCTGCAGATTCTTGAAGCGCAGCTGATGTCCCGCCACCTGGACTACGCCGCGCGCCGGATGCGCTCGCGCAACGAGGGCTTTTACACGATCGGCAGCGCCGGCCATGAAGCCAACGCCGTACTGGGCTGGCTAACCCGCGTAACTGATCCCGCCTTCCTCCACTACCGCAGCGGCGCCTTCGTGATGGCGCGCGGGATGAAAGTGCCGGGCCTCGACCCGGTGCTGGACACGGCGCACGGTATCGCCGCCAGCGCCGAAGATCCAATCTCAGGCGGGCGCCACAAGGTGTGGGGCAGCCGCCCCCTGTGGATTCCCCCTCAAACCTCCACGATCGCGAGCCAGCTACCGAAAGCAGTAGGTGCCGCGGTAGCACTCGCGCAGGCCGCTCGCGTGGAAGGGGCTCTCCCGGTACCCGACGACAGCATCGTCTACTGCAGCTTCGGCGATGCGAGCACGAACCACGCCACGGCGCTCAGCGCGTTCAACTCGGCGGCATGGACTGCCTACCAGCGCTTGCCCGTGCCCATCCTGTTCGTATGCGAAGACAACGGCCTCGGTATCTCCGTGCGCACGCCAGGCGGCTGGGTGAAGCAGAACTTCGCTCACCGGCAAGATCTGCGTTACCTGCACGCCGACGGCACGGACCTCCTGGACACTGTGCGCGTGGCGCGCGCGGCGATCGACTGGTGCCGACGCGAACGGCGCCCGGTCTTCCTCCACATCACCCATCCGCGCTTGCTCGCGCACGCAGGCACGGATGCAGAAGCGGAGTATCGCCCGGTAGCAGAGATCGAAGCTGACGAGGCTCGCGACCCGCTACTTAACTCGGCCCGCTCCATCGTGGCGGCGCGTCTTCTGAGCGTGATGGAGCTACGCCAACGCTACGAGGCCATCCGCGAACGCACGGAGATTGCTGCCCGCCGCGCCGCCAAGGCCCCCAAGCTGCGTACGGCCCAGGAGGTCATGCGGCCGCTTACGCGCGTCTCGCCGGCCGATCGCGTGCTGGAAGAGGCCACCCGAGCCGTGCCCGTGGAGGACCGTGAACGTGCCTTCGCCAAGGGCGGACTGCCGGAGCTAGCGGCCCCCCGCCACCTCGCCATCCAAATCAACCGAGCCCTAACGGACCTCATGGTCAAGTACCCGCAGATGACCCTGTTTGGGGAAGACGTGGCGCAGAAGGGCGGCGTGTATACGGTGACGACTGGCCTGGCGAATACCTTCGGTGGTCGCCGCGTCTTCAATACGCTGCTCGACGAGACCACCGTACTCGGCATCGCCCAGGGCGCCGCCCACATGGGCCTGCTGCCCTTCCCAGAGATCCAGTATCTGGCGTACTTCCACAACGCCGGCGATCAGATCCGCGGCGAAGCCTGCTCCCTGAAGTTCTTCTCCAACGGCCAATTCACCAACCCCATGGTGATGCGCATCGCCTCCCTCGGCTATCAGCGCGGCTTTGGCGGACACTTCCACAACGACAACTCGATCACGGCCCTACGCGACATCCCCGGCCTGATCATCGCCTGTCCTTCTCGGGGCGACGATGCCGCTGAGCTCCTTCGCACCTGCGCCGCATTGGCCCAGTTGGACGGACGCGTGGTCGCTTTCCTCGAGCCCATAGCCCTGTACATGACCAAAGACCTGCACGAGGAGCGGGACGGGAAGTGGGTGTTCCCCTACCCGGAGCCCGACAAGGCTGCGCCCTTCGGTGCACCCCGCGTATACGAGGAAGCCGAGGGCAGCTCGCGCGATCCCGTGCTCTTGATCGTGACCTACGGCAACGGTGTGCGCATGTCCTTGCGTGTCGCACGTCAGCTGGAGCAAGAGCATGGAGCACGGGCGCGGGTGCTGGACCTGCGGTGGTTGAAGCCCCTGAACGCGCCGGTGATCGCCAACCACGCACGCGATGCGGGGCGAGTGTTGGTGGTCGACGAGGGGCGGCGCACGGGCGGGATCTCCGAGGAGATCTTCACGCTCCTCGACGAACACGCCCCTTCGGTGCATAAGCGACGGGTGACCGGAGAAGATAGCTACATTCCCCTCGGCGATGCGGCCAACCTCGTGCTGGTCAGCGAAGGGCAGATTCGCGACGCTGCGCAGCGGCTGCTGCGCTGACGCGCACGGCAGCCCCGACCACACCTGCCACCACCAACACCGGGAGCGAGCGGCGATGTCGGATCCGACACTTTGGCTCGCCTTCACCGCAGCTTCCGCGCTACAGCTGATCATCCCGGGCACCGACGGTGCTGCTGGTGCTCACCTACGCCCTTTCGCAGGGTCGACGTATCGCCGTCGCCTGCGCCGTGGGCGTAGCCCTCGGCGATCTGGCTGCCATGAGCGTCTCCCTGCTCGGACTCGGTGCCCTGATGCAGGCCTGCGCAACGGCGTTCGCCACCCTGAAGTGGATCGGCGCGCCTAACCTCGTCTAGTTGGGGATCAGCATGTGGCGACAGGCACCGCGCGCCGATGACACCTGCGAGCAGCCCTCGACCGACGCCGTAAACGCCTGCCAGGTGCTCGGGCACTCAGCCCTGGTCACCGCCCTCAATCCGAAAAGCATCGGTTTTTGCATCGCTTTCGTGCCTCAGTTCATGACGCCGCAGGCACCCCTGGCGGGGCAGGCTGCGGTGCTCATCGCCACCTTCGTCAGCCTCGCGTTCCTGAATGCCCTCGCCTACGCCGTGCTGGCGGACCTGATCCGACAACAACTCACTAGTGCTGGGGCGCGGCGACGCCTCTCCCAGGGCGGCGGCCTCGCGCTCATCACCATGGGCGTGCTCACTGCCACCCTACGCCACCCCACGCCACGCCACGCCACGCCACGCCACGCCACGCCACGCCAGGTTGCGCTCGCGAGACGCTCGGCGGTTGTCAGGCCCCCGAGGGCTGGTAGGCTTCTCCCTCCTTCTCCACCGACCGTAGACCTTATGAGCCAAGCCCCCATGCGCTGGCGCGCTCTCCTCGTGTGCTTCCTCGGCCTGACCAGCCTCGCCTGCACCGCCGCCAAGGCCTGCCGCGCGCCCGAAGGCGGTGGCCCGACGGTAGCCCTCGTGCTCAGCGGCGGCGGCGCCCTCGCCAACACACAGATCGGCGCCATGGCCGTTATCGAGGAACTGAAGATCCCCATTCACTGCGTGGTCGGCACGAGCATGGGCGCAGTGGTGGCCGGCCTCTACGCCGCTGGCTACGACGTGGGCGAGATCCGTGAGATCTTCCGCACCGCGCCATGGCCCGCCCTCTTCGCCAACGTCCAGTCTCGCCGCGACACCACCTTCATCGCCAAGGAGCGCCGCGACGAGTTCTTCTCCGAGTACATCGCCGGCATTACCAGTGATGGGCTCGCCCTGCCGGGCGGCGTCGTCGGCATGGGCAGCATGCAGCAGTACTTCCGCGAGCTCACCCGGCACGTCCCCCTCGCCTCGGACTTCGACGACCTTCGCGTGCCAGTGCGCACGGTGGCTACAAATCTCTCCACGGGCGCCGCCTTCGTGTTCGAGCGCGGCGATCTCGTCGAGGCAATGCTCGCCAGCATGGCCGTGCCCGCCGTGTTCACGCCCCGCATCATCGACGGCGAGGTCTACGTGGACGGCGGCCTCATCCAAAACCTGCCGGTGGAAACTGCGTTGCTCATGGGCGCGGATATCGTGATCGGCATCGACCTCACGATCGAACCGCCGAAGATGGACCGCAGCGTGTCTCTGGCGGATATCAACCTGCAGCTAAACCGCATCACGGTCTGGAACAACTACCTGAAGCAGCTGGAGTTACTGAGCGAACTGGACGTGGTGATCAAGCCGGACTTCGAGGGCCTCAGCGTGAGCTCTTTCGCCCCCGCAGACGCAGATAGTGGCTACGCGCGGGGCCGTGAGGCCGCCGAAGAGTATCGTGAGGCACTCCTGCGCATTCGCGAACTCGCCGCCGCAAGGACGGAGAAAGCCCTCCCTCGCGAAGCACCGGAAGGGGTGCTCGCTGAAGTGCAGATCCGCAACGCCACCAAGATCAGCGACGATGCCCTGCGCGGCCGCCTCGCCTTCGAGCCCCAAGATCTCGGGGAGCCCGCCACGCTTCGCCGAAAGCTGCGTGACCTCGCCTCGTTCGGTGGCTTCGGCGAGGTCGACCTCGCCCTCGACGGCCTAACTCCGGTCGTGCGCACGCTCGAGCGCCCCCTCGGTACTACCCTGATCCAGGCGGGAGCCCGCGGCGCCACAGACTTAGACGGCGACAGCAATTTCGCCCTCCTCGCCCGCATCTCACGCCGCCCCTTTGGCCCCAAGGGCGGCGAGTTCGCCGTCTCCGGCGAGTTCGGCACCAACCTCGGCGTCACCGCCGAGCTATACCGCCCGGTCGGCGCGGAAGGACGATACTTCTTCCTGCCGGCCTTGTCCTACCGCGCCGAGGAGATCTTCTTCGATATCGGCGACGTGAGGCTCGGTGAGTTCTGGCAGCAGACCGCCAATGCGCAGCTGCGCGTTGGCCGAGAGCTCGGCCTGTGGGGCGTGCTCTCCTTCGATGCGCTAATCAACGAGGGGCGTGTCAGGCCTCAGGTCACCGTTGCCCCGGAGCTGTTCCCAGCGGAGGGCTTCAGTAACGCGGGCATCGGCGCCCGCTTCGCGGTGGACACGCTCGACTCCGCCACCTTCCCCCGCTCGGGCATCTCGCTAAACCTCACTGCCCAGCAGCTGGTCGATCTACGCGACGACGACGTCAACGCCAAGTACCGCTTCAGCTTGAGCAAGCCCGTGCCCTTCGGTCGAAACGTCCTTAACTTTCGCGCTCGAGCGGAGTCCATCGATGCTGAGGACAATGATGTTATCGAAATTCTTAGCCTCGGTGGCTTTCGCCGTCTAGGCGCCTTCTCACCAAACTCGATCCCCTCGACCGAGTACGCCCTCCTTGGCATCAGCTACTACCGCCGTCTCGACGCCCCCGAGAAGGTCGGCACGTTACCCGTCTATCTGGGCGCAGATCTCGAGTTTGCCAACGTGAGCTTCGACACCTTCGGCCAAGACGCCGAGGAGAACTTTGGCGCCCTATCCTTCTTTATTGGTGCCGATACCTTTGTCGGCCCTGCCTTCCTCGGCATCGGCTTCAGCGATGAGGGGCGCTACAACTTCTTCCTGAACCTAGGCAGGAACTTCCGCTAGGTGCCGCGTTCTAGGGTTTCCGGCACTAACCAGGACCATACGCCGGCGCCGGCGAGCCCGACGGCGCCGATCACCCACGCGGCGAGCCCAAGGCTGCCCACATGCGCCACCAGCGTCCCCACGAGCAAGGGGGCGCCCGCGCGGCCGGTGTCGCCGATCAGGCGCCAGACGCCGAGGAAGGTGGCCCTATCGTGCGCCGGCGCCAGGTCTGCGCCTAAGGTCAAGACGACCCCAGACCCCATACCGTTGGCCAACCCCATCGCCATCGCCACGGCCACTAAGCTATTGAAATTATTCACTAAGGGAAGCAACGCCAGGGTCGAGACAAGGCCGATCATGCACGGCACGGCAGACCACTTGCGACCGTAGCGATCCATCACCAGCCCTGCGGGTAGGAACAGCACGAGATCCGCGCAGGCCGCCAAGGTGGCCACGAGCGTAATCGTCACCACCTCCAAGCCAAGCGCGTGGCCCATCAGCGGCAGCAGGATGGCGCGGGCGGAGCGCATCAGTTGCAGGGAGATGGAGGCGAAGCCCGCCCGAGCGTAGATACCACCGTGCTCAGCGAGCAACTTGCTTAGGCGAGCTGCAGCCGGTTCCCGAGCGGCGGGTCGGTCTTGATCCAAGGGGCGCGCCTGAGTGGCAACGAACACGGCGGCCAGTGCGCACAGTGCCGCGGAGACGAGCAGAGCCGCGGGAAACCCGTGACGAGCTGCGATCAGGCCGGCAGCCAGGGGACCGGTCAGCGCGCCCACGCGCATCAGGCCGCCAAGCACAGCGATCGCGCGGCCCCGCTCAGCGCTCGCGCACGAGGCGGCGAGATAGGACTGGCGCCCGAGCATCCAGGCGGAGAACGCCGAGCCGGACAGCAACGCGGATAGAGCTAGACCGATCGGGGTGTTGGCGAGGGCAAAGCCGACCATCGCTACGGTAAGCCCGACGAGGCCACCGAGCATCACGGCGCGCTCCCCATGGCGGGCGGCGAGCAGACCGATGGGCAGATCCACGAGCAGCATGCCCAGACCGCGCGCTGCCGCCACAAAGGCGGCGGTGGCCGGCGAGTACCCGAGGGCTAGCACGTACAACGGCACGATGACCAGCATGCCCTCCTGCGCTAGCGACGTGCAGGAGGAAGGGGCGTAGATGGTGAACAGGAGGCGTCGGTACACGGCGAGCGGGCGATAGCGCGGGGCTGCGCAAGCTTATCAGCCCGGTGGGTCCGGCTGGGCGCGCGCCCATACCACGTAGCGCTGGGTCGGGTCGGCGCGCAGGGTGTCGAAGGGGTAGCACGTGATGAGCGCCAGATGCTGTTGCCCGTCCTCGCGCAGGGTGAGCAGCGGTGCGCGGCGAAGGTTATGCACTTCGGTGGCGGACACCCGGTAGGTCACGGTGGTGCCCTCGGCGGTCTGCACGTGCACCGAGTCGCCGACTGCCAGTCGCTCAAGGCCGCGGAAGTGCGTGTCGCGGTGCGCGGCGATCACCGTGGTTCCAACGGATCCGGGGGCGGCTGAAGCGGGCACCCACGCCGGGGCGAAGGCTAGCGCGCTGCCCTCCGTGCCCGCGAGGACGACGTGCGCGGCATCGGGCAACTGCAGGCGCGCCACCGGCCACGCGTCAGCCCAGGACCACGGCCTCGGCGCCAGCTCACCGGCCTGGGCCCGACGCCAGGCACTGCTCAGCAGCCGCTGGGCAAGCATTGCCTTGGCGGGGATAACCGCCGCCTTCAAGCCCAGCGTCGCTCCGCCCAGGAGCAACAGCAGAGCCACCCATGTAGTGGGCGCGAGGATGCGATCGCATCTCACACCGGACACCGGCGCTCGGCGGACGCTCGTGACAAGGTGAGCAGCAAGCCACCGAACAGCATCAGGAACAGGGCCATGGAGCTGAGCCAGGGCGCCGGCGTGGCCGTGGCCAGGTAGCCCACCCGGCGACCGCCCGCGGGCGCGAGGGCGGGCACCACCGCGTCCTCCAGGGAGGCGAACAGGGGACGGTCACGCTCGCGCTCCACGGCGACGAAGCTCGTATGGGGTGTGAGCAATCCGTGACGCAGACCGGTTTCCACCACCATCGCCCGCACGTCGTCCCCGCCGAAGCCGCTGCGCGTGCCATCGGCGAGCAGCGTCGCCACCTTGCGTTGAGCCCAGAGGACACCTACGCCATCCGCCCCGATCGCCCCAGCGAGGGGGATCTGCGCCTGCCAGGTGGCGCCGGAGCCACCGTAGCGACCCGCCAATTCGACGGTGCCTGCTGCGCTCGGCAGGCGTGCACTGACCAACAGCGGCTCGCCGGCGTACAGATCCGGCACTTCCTGCGGCCACACCTCGGCGCCCGCGGGCCACGCGATGGTGATGTCCGTCAGCACCGGGTGCTCGAGGCGGGCGAACAGCGCACTCATACGCTCCGCCACTTCCGTTAGGGTGACAATCTGCGTGTAGGTCCCTCGCCCCACCTCCGCTAAGCGTTGCATCAGGTGCGTGGCGGGAGCAGAGCCGATACCCACCGGGTACAGGCGCGCTTCACCGCGAAGGCGCCGCACCAGAGACTCGAGGGAGCCGTCGGACGACACGGCACCGTCGGTGACGAATACGACCTGACGCAGGTGATCCGCCGGCGGGCGCACGTCCAGGGCGCGGGTCAGGGCCTTGTGCATCTCCGTGCCCCCGTTCGCATCGAGGCCGCGCAGGAACTCGCGTGCCTTGCGGATCTGATGGCGGTCGGCAGGCACAGCGAAGGGGAACAAGGCGGTCGGCTCGTCGGAGAACGCGATCACATTCAGGCGATCCGTCGGCGTGAGCGCATCGAGGGCTAGCTGCGCTGCCCGACGGGCCTGGCGCATCGACTCACCTTGCATGCTGCCCGAGGTATCGACCACCACGATCATCTCTCGCGGGCGGCGCTGCACAGGCAGAGTGTTCGGCGGCACGATCATGGCCAGGGCGTAGTGGTAGCCATCACGCGCTTCCGAGTACACCCCAAAGCGCGGTTGGTCCTGCGCAGAGGGCGAAAAGCGCAAGACGAAATCTCGGTTCATAGCCACCTTACCGTCACGCAAGGTGAGCTGGTGGCCGTAGGCGTCGCTGCGCAACTCGAATCCATGGCTCGGGCTGATCATGGAGTCCGCCGCGATGCCCAGATCCAGGGTCACCTCGAGGGAAGCGAGGGCGCGGTAGTCCTCCGCATCATCAAGGATGGCGGTGCGCAACACGCTGGCGGGGGTGGGGCGGCGGTCGACCGCGCTCACCTTGGCCGGGGCGTAGCGTGGCGTGATCGTCATCGGGAAGCGGAACTCGAAGGCACCGGCTTCCAGGTGCAGCGGCTGCACGTACTTCAACACCACGTCGATGCGCTCGCCGGGCGGGATGTTGGCGACGTTGAGGCCGAAGATGTCGGCGTGCTGCTGTTCCAGCAATCCCACCTGCTGACCGGCTGCCTTCGCTGCTTCGTAGGTACGCCGCGCTTCTTCGCGTTCCTCGATCTGGCCGACGATCTCCCGGTTGGCCAGCACCAAGCGCATCTCTCGAATCGCCCCATCCGCTGGCAGGGGGAAGGTGTACTCACCCGCGACCCAATCCTCGGCCACGTTGATGAAGCCTTGGCGCAGGGTGACGTGGGCAATCACGCCCGAGATGCTCACCTGAACATCGCTGTCGACCCACGGGGCCAGGGCGGTGTTGCCTGACTTATCGTGCAGAAGGAGGCGGCCCGCACCGCTCGTATCCAGGAGCCGCGTGGCCACCTGTGCGGCACGTGCACTGGTGTTCGGAGCCGGCGCGGTCGGTGCGCCGCCGGCACTGCTGCTGCCCGCAGGGACGGCGGACCGCACAGCGGTCGAGGCGGGGCGCTCTGGTACGGGCTCCCCCGGTCCCTGCGCGTTGGCGATGCCAGCGGCGAGCAGCAGCAGGGCGAGGCCGATCGTGAGCGCGATCAGTCGGTACCAGTCACGCTCATCCTGCACCGATGCCAGCGGTGGGGCGAGGGAGCGACTTGGTTCGGCGCGGATCGAAGCGGATGGTTCGGGTTGAGGCGAGCTGGAGGGCGGGGTGCTGGCCATGGCTGGGGTCTCCGTGACGACGGTTGGGATGACCGCCATTGGAGCGCATGCGCCAGGAGGGTTAGGGGGCGGCTGAGGACGGCGCCGTGATCAATCCTGACGAATTGTGGCGCCCGCGGCGGCAATGGCCTCGAAGAGCGCCCCGCGCACGTTCTCGAGTAGGCGCGGCTGGGCGGCGGCCGTGGGGTGGATGCCGTCGGGCTGCATCAGGCTGAAGTCGAGGGCGACCCCTTTCAGCAGGAAGCGGACGAGGTGGACCCCGCCGGTCCCTTCGGCCGCGAGGTCCGTGAATACCGCCTCGAAGTCCGCGGCGTAGTCGGGGCCGTAGTTCGGCGGTATTCGAACACCCACCAGCACGACTTCGGCGCCGGCTTTACGTCCCTCGGCGATCATCGCCGCGAGGTTCGACCGGGTCACATTCACGGGCATGCCGCGTAGGCCGTCGTTGCCGCCAAGTTCCAGCACTAGCACGCGTGGGCGATGCTTCTCGAGCGCGCGCGCGAGACGCGTGCGCCCGCCCGCCGTGGTCTCGCCGCTCACGCTCGCGTTGACCACCCGCCACGCAGGGGTGCGTCGGTCGAGTTCGCGTGCCAACAGATCTGCCCAACCTTCGCCGGGCGCCAGGCCGTAGCCTGCGGTGAGGCTGTCCCCAAACAGGAGCACGGTGGGCGCAGGCGACGCATCGCGCTCCGCTTGCGCGGCGAATACGCGAGGGGAGATTACCAACGATGCGATGCCTACGAGCAGCGCAGTCAGGAGCAAGGCGACGATGCACGACGGCCAATCCGTACTCCGCGCCGAGGGCGTGGGCAAGCAGGTCGAAGGCCCAGAGGGCACGCTGGAGATACTGTCGGAGATCACGTTGCAGATTGCACCTTCAGAGTCGGTGGCTCTGGTCGGACCGTCTGGCGCCGGCAAATCGACGCTGTTGGCTGTGCTCGCGGGCTTGGATACGCCCACCGCCGGCGAAGTGTGGCTGGGCGATCAGGCGATCACAAGCCTGTCCGAGGATGCGCGCGCTCAGCTGCGCAACGCTCGCGTCGGGTTCGTGTTTCAGTCCTTCCATCTGCTGCCATCCCTGACCGCGGTGGAGAACGTGATGCTACCGGCAGAACTCGCCGGCTCGGCGGGCGCCCGCGAGCGGGCGCTGGATGCCCTAAAGGCAGTAGATCTCACCCATCGCGCTCGCCACTACCCCAAGCATCTCTCCGGCGGTGAACGCCAGCGCGTGGCGATCGCGCGCGCTTTCGTGACCGAGCCGCAGCTCCTGTTCGCGGACGAACCGACGGGAAATCTCGACACGCGGACCGGCCAGCGCGTCGCTGACCTGTTGTTTCGCCTGCAGCACGAGGCCGGCGTGACCTTGGTTCTCGTCACCCACGACGACCGTCTCGCCCAGCGCTGCGATCGCGTGCTGCGCCTGGCCGAGGGTCGCCTCACTGAGGCTGACACATGACGCGCCTGCTCACCCTTGCCCTGCGCCTGCTGGTGCGCGACCTACGCGCCGGACACCTGACGGTACTCCTTCTAGGCCTAGTGGTCGCCGTGGGTGCGCTCACGGCCGTGGGCGTGTTCACCGATCGCATTGCGCGCGGGGTCGAACGCCAGTCAGCATCTGTACTAGCCGCTGATCTCAGTGTCCGCAGTGCCCATCCGCCGCGGCCGGAGATCGTGCAGCTGGCAACCGCCACTGACACAGACACGGTGCAGACCGTTGGCTTCCCCACGGTCGTCTCTTGGGCGCAGGACGGCGACGTGCGTCGGGAGCTTGTGTCACTGAAGGCCGCCGAGGACGGCTACCCCCTACGCGGTGAGGTGCTAATCACCGATGGCGTTGGCCAGGAGGGCCGCATCGCCGAAGGACTCCCCGTGCCCGGGGAAGTGTGGGTGGACACGAACCTTCTTTTGCGCCTCGGCGGGAACGTCGGTACACAGATTAGCGTGGGCACCGCAAGCTTCCGCGTCGGTCGCGTATTGGTGAGCCGTCCCGACCAGGCCTTCGCCTTCGCCGAGATCGCGCCCAGCCTGCTGATGCGTCTCGACGACCTCGCCACCACTGGCCTGCTGCGTCCTGGCAGCCGCGTCGTCTACCGCCAGCTCTTCGCGGGCGACGCCGCATCCGTCGGCGCCCTGGAAACCGCCCTTGAGGGTGCGCTCGCGCCGAGTGAAACCCTCACCGACCCCGCCTCACTGCAAGGGCCGATCCGCGACGCCCTCAACAACCTGCGCCGCTTCCTCGGCCTCGCCGCCATGAGCGCGGTGATCCTGGCCGCGGCCGCGGTGGCCATCGCTGCATCCCGCTTCATGCGACGGCACCTGGACACGGCTGCCCTAATGAAGGTCTTGGGCCGTAGCCAGGGTGAGGTAGCCATCGTGTTCGCCGTGGAGCTCGGCGCCGTGGCCGTGGCGGGCGCGCTACTCGGCATGGCGCTGGGACTACTCGTGCAGACAGGACTCACAGGGATCGCCGCGCGGCTCATAGACGTCACGCTGCCGCCGGCGGCGGCGTGGCCTCTGGGGGTCGGCCTGGTAACCGCGCTGCTGGTGAGCGGCGGCTTCGCCTTACCGCAGCTACTCGCTCTCCAGCGTACGCCTGCGCTACGAGTCTTGCGCTCCGACCTACCCCCACCCGGCGCCGGCCAATGGATAAGTTACCTAAGTGCAACGATTGCATTAGGCGGACTACTATGGTTGATCGTGGATGACCCTCGCCTGGTGCTCTGGCTGCTTGGCGGACTCGCTGGGGCTGCCCTGCTTATGTTGCTGCTAGCGTACGCCGCGGTGCGCCTGGTGGGCGTGTCTCGCGCGGGCGTCGGCGTTGCATGGCGCTACGGCCTGGCAAACCTCGGGCGACGGGGCTGGGATAGCGCCACCCAGGTGGTCGCCTTCGGACTCGGCTTGGCGGTAATGATGCTGTTGGCCCTGCTTCGCGGCGATCTGCTGGAAGCCTGGCAACGCAGCCTACCGCCCGATGCGCCGAACTATTTTCTGCTCAACATCCAACCGCAAGAGCGCGAGGGCGTACGCGCGCTCTTCGAGGAGGCTGGCGTCGAAACGGCAGCTTACGCACCCCTTAGCCGAGGACGCCTGGTCTCGATCAACGACACCGCCATCGACAAGGTGGCGTTCCCACGCGATGAGGGCGGCGTGTTCGCCAGCCGGGAAGCCAACATTAGCTGGGCAGCCAACTTACCGCCGGCCAATCGCGTCGTCCGCGGGCAATGGTGGGAGGACGGCGACGCTGTGCGAGAGGTGTCCGTGGAGGAGGAGACCTTCGCCACGCTTGGCCTCGCCCTCGGCGATCGACTGATCTTCTCCGCCGGCGGAGAGGAGTTCGCAGTGTCAGTGACCAGCGTGCGCGAAGTGGACTGGGACTCCTTCGAGCCGAACTTCTTCCTGGTGTTCTCCCCAGGTGCCCTCGGCGACTTCCCAGCGAGCTACCTCACGAGCGCTCACGTGGATGACGATCAACGCAACGCCCTCGTCGCCCTCGGTCAGCGCTATCCTACGGTGACCGTCTACGACGTGAATGCCCTGCTCACGCAGGTGCGCTCCACCGTGTCGCGCGCGGTGGCAGCGGTGCAGTATGTGTTCGCCTTGAGCCTGATTGCTGCGGTACTCGTGCTGCTTGCAGCGGTGGAGTCGACGCGCGAGCCGCGGATGGTGGAGGCTGCCACCCTGCGTGCCTTGGGTGCGTCGCGTCGGCAGGTGTTGGCGGGGATCGCGGCCGAGTACTCGGCGATCGGGGCGCTGGCGGGGCTTGGCGGCGCGATCGGGGCAGGCGTCACGGGGTATTTCCTCGCCCGCGAGGCGTTCTCCTTCGACTACGTGCCAGCACCGTCACTGTTGCTGATCGGCGTGTTACTCGGATGGCTTCTCGTGGGGATCGCCGGGGTGGCCTCAGCGGGGCGCAGCGCGTCTGTACCGCCCGTGAGGGTATTGGCAGGTTAGGGGGTGGTTTCGCTAGCGCGTCTGGCTCCATTAAGCTCTAGCGCTTTGTGCTGATCACCGCTCGCCCATGCCACCACCCAATTCCCTCCGCCTCACTGTTGTGGCCTTGTGCGCCTTCGGCCTAAGCGCGTGCGGTGAACAGCCGCGAGCACCGGCGCCGGGGAGTGGGTCAGCCCCGCTCACCACGACGGCCCAGGGCGTGACAAGCGGACCGGCCCCCTTCGCCGACATCACCGACCGCAGCGGCATGCGCTTCGTGCACCAGAACGGCCGCTCGGACCAACGCTACATGCCCGAGATTATGGGCGCGGGCGCCGCCCTCTTCGACGCTGACGGCGACGGCGATCTCGACGTCTACCTGCTCCAAGGCGGCCCCTTGGACAACCCTGCCGTGCCCCGCCAGGACGTGCTCCTGCGCAACGACCTCAACGCCGACGGCGAGCTGCGCTTCACCGACATCACCACCGGCGCCGGCATCCCCGCCGACGGCTACGGCATGGGCGTGGCTACGGGCGATGTGAACAGCGACGGCCTCGCCGATCTCTACATCACCAACTGGGGTCCGAACCGCCTCCTGCTCAGCCGCGGCGACGGCACCTTCGAGGACATCACGGACGCGGCCGGCGCGGACGATCCCGCCTGGTCCGTGCCCGCCACCTTCCTAGACCTCGACGCCGACGGCTACCTCGACCTCTTCGTCGGCAACTACGTCGACTTCCGCCTCGCCAACCACCAGGACTGCTTCACCGCCACCGGCGCCTCGGACTACTGCAGCCCCCTGAGCTACGGCTCCACCCGCGATCGACTCCTGCGCAACACGGGCGAGGGCACCTTCGAGGACGTGAGCGCCGCCGCCGGTGTGCGCGGGATCGCCAGCAAGGCCCTAGGCGTGATCACCGGCGACTTCAACGACGACGGTCGCACCGACCTCTACGTCGCCAACGACGGCGTCGCCAACCAGCTCTGGATCAACCAGGGCGACGGCACCTTCCAGGAGGACGCCCTCTTCGCCGGCTGCGCCGTGAACTTCGAAGGCGCGCCCGAAGCAAGCATGGGCGTCGACGCCGCCGACGTGGACGGCGACGGTGACGAAGACATCTTCATGACCCACCTGCGCGGCGAGACCAACACGCTCTACCTCAACCGCGGCGACGCCGTCTTCGAAGATCGCACCCTACGCTTCGGCCTCGCCGCCAGCAGCCTCGCCGCCACCGGCTTCGGCACCGCCTGGCTCGACGTGGAAAACGACGGCCTATTGGATCTACTCGCCGTGAATGGCGCCGTAACCGTGGAGGAGAAGCTCGCCCTCGCCGGCGACGACTTCCCCTACCATCAGCCGAACCAACTGTTCCGCAACGTGAGCACAGGCGACACACTCGCCTTTGAGGCTTACACCCACGACGCGCAAGACCCCTTCGCCCGCTCCGAGGTGAGCCGCGGCGCCGCCTTCGGCGACCTCGACAACGACGGCGACACCGACGTCGTGATCACCAACAACGGCGGACCGGCGCGCGTGCTGGAGAACCGCGTCGGCCAGGACGGCGACTGGATCGGCCTGTCCTTACGGGTGGGAGCCGAACAAGGGCACGCCCTCGGCGCCGCCGCAACGGTGACCCTGACCAACGGACAGCGATGGCTTCGGCGCGTGCGCACCGCGGGCAGCTACGTCTCTACCAACGACCCTCGCCTACTCTTCGGTTTAGGTGCACGGGGCAGCAGCCCGCAGGACGTGACAGTTACCGTGCGTTGGGTGGACGGCACCCGCGAGCAGTTCGGCTCCCTTCCCTCGCAGCGTTACCACACGCTGGTGCGCGGCACGGGCAGCACGCGCCCATGATCCGCCGCGCACACATCCTCTCGCTCAGCGCCCTAGCGGCGCTGCTCGGCGCATGCGCGCCGGAGGCCCCCGACGCGCCCCCGGCGCCCCTGCGCACTCTGGAGGCGCCCGTCGCCGACGCGATGAGCGAGGACGTGGCGGCCTACATGGCGCAGCGCTGGGAGGAGTTCCAGACCAACCTCGATGCCGCCGACGGCGACACGGCCCGCGCCGAGGCCTACGCCGACTACGGGCTCGCGAGCTTCGGCAACGGCCTCGTCCTCCCCGCCCGGGTTGCCTTCGAGAACGCCGTCGCCCTCGATCTTGATGACGCCCGTTGGGTCTACTTCCTCGCCCTGCTCCACCAGTTCACGGGCGACTTCGACCAGGCCACCTCTGCCCTGGAACGCGTGCTCGACCAACGTCCCGGCGATGTCCCGACCCTCCTACGCCTCGGCGACGTACGCTTCGAGCAGGCACGCCTGGACGAGGCGAGCGACGCCTACAAACAGGTGTTGGCGAGCTCGCCTCGCGAAGCCGCCGCCCACTACGGCCTCGGCCAGATCGCAAGCACCCGCGGCGATGATCGCGCCGCCGTGCGCCACTTCGAAACAGTCCTCGCCGAACAACCCGGCGCGAACCGCGCCCACTACCTCCTCGGCCTCGCCTACCGCAACCTCGGCGAGAATGAGAAGGCTCGCGCGAGCCTCGCCCAACATGGCATGGTGGAACCGTCCTTCGAAGATCCGTTGTTCGATGCCATCAGCGGCGGCGAATCGCGCATCGGCGGCCTGTACACCTCGCTCACGCTCGGCTCCGAGGCGCTCATCGACGGCGACTACCGCCGCGCCGCCGAACAATTCCGTCAGGCCACCGAAGACCTACCGAACGACGCACGGGCCTGGGTAGGCCTCGCCCGCGCCCTCACCCGCCTGGGCCAGGGCGACGATGCCGCGGATGCCTACGAGCAAGCGCTCGCCATAGAAGAGAGCGCCGACGCCCATCTAGCGCTCGGGAAGCTGCAGCTTGCGAGCAAACGCTACGAGGATGCCGAACCGCACTTTCGCCACGCCCTGGCGCTCGACCCAGCCCTGGCGGACGCCCATCTCGGCTTGGCTGATCTGCTTATCGCCACCGAGCGACCGGAGAGCGCCATCGAAGCGTACGACGCCGCGCTCGCCCTGGCTCCCGAGGATCGCCAGCTACTGCTAACTCGCGCCGAGGCCTTGTTGCCTCTCGGTCGCAGCGAGCAGGCCCTGGCGCCGATCGCCGCGGCGACGCAGGCCAACCCGGGCGACGGGGTGTTGCGAGGTGCCTACGGCATCCTCCTGGCCCAGGCTGGGCGCGCAGATGAGGCGGCCGCCGAACTCAACGACGCACTCGTCCAGACCAGTGACGACGGCGGCCGCGCCCGCGTCTGGTACGCCATCGGGCGCCTGGAGCAGGAGGCGCAGAAGGTGCCGGAGGCGATCGAAGCCTTCGAGCAAGCCCTCAGCGCTGACCCAGATCACCAACCCTCACGCCTAGGCCTCGCACGCACCCAGGCCGGCGGTCGTCGCTACGCCTCCGCTGTCACCACCTATGAAGCTTACTTAGCTTACGCACCCAGCGATACCCAGGTGCGCATGGAGGCCACCATGAGCGCGGTGCTCGGCGGCAGCGGTCCCGACGCCCTGCGCCTGCTCGAGGCCGGCGCGGCGCTGCAGAGCCCCAGCCCCCGCGTGCTCTCCTCCCTGGCCCGCCTGTTGGTGCTCACCGGCGACCCGGCCGTGCGCGATGTGGACCGTGCCCTGGGGCTCGCCGAGCGGTCCCTGCGCCGCAGCGGCGCGATCGGCCATGCGGAGACCTTGGCCTTGGCCCTGGCAGCGGCGGGTCGCGCTGCCGATGCCATCGAGCTGCAGGAGCAGGTGCTGGGCCAGGCCCAGGGGCGCGCCAGCGAGGCCCAGCTCAATCGCATCCAGGACAACTTGGCCCGCTATCGCAGCGGCAGCCTCGGCCGCTTGCCCCTGGACGCCGGCTAGGACGATCCGCTGCGCAATTCCTCGCCCGATTTTCGGCGGCATCGCGGGACGCCGATGGTAGGGTGCGCCCATGCACGCCCTAATCGATCTGCCCAACGATGAGATGCTCTACGCCGCCCTCCTGTCACGCGACAGCGCCTACGAGGGTCGCGCCTACGTGTGCGTGGCCAGCACGGGCATCTTCTGCCGCCTGACCTGCCCTGCGCGCAAGCCCAAGCGCGAGAACTGTACCTTCTACAGCACCGTCGGTGAGTGCCTGGAGGCCGGCTATCGCGCCTGCAAGCGCTGCCAGCCCTTGGCGGACGCGGCGGCGATGGACCCGATGATCAGCGCCTTGCTCGACGCCCTGGAGGCAGACCCGACACGGCGCTGGCTGGAGGTCGACGTACAACGCCTCGGCTACGACCCATCCACCGTGCGCAAGCACTTCAAACACCAGTTCGGCATGACGTTCCTGGAGATGGCCCGCCAACGGCGCCTTAAGGCCGGCTTCGACACCTTGCGCGAGGGCGGCGCCGTGATCGATGCCCAGCTCGACGCGCGCTTCGACTCCCCCAGTGCCTTCCGCAGCGCCTTCGCTCAGCTGCTGGGCTGCGCGCCGGGCGCTCTCGATCCGAAGCCGACCCTGATGGTGAACTGGCTTACGACTCCACTAGGTGACATGATCAGCGTGACCTCGCGCACACACCTACACCTGCTGGAGTTCTTTGAGCGCAAGGCCTTGAAGACAGAACTGAACAAGCTCGCGGCAGCAGTGAAGGGCCGGATAGGCTTTGGTGCATGCTCGCCGGCCGAGCAGATCGACGCCGAGCTCCGGGCCTACTTCGCGGGCACCTCAGCGGCCTTCGAAACGCCCGTAGCCTTTGCAGGCACCGCCTTCCAACAGAGCGTCTGGCACGCTTTAGTGGAGATTCCTCCGAGCGAGACGCGCAGCTACGCCGACATCGCCCGGGCGATCGGCCAACCTACCGCCACCCGCGCCGTGGCCCGCGCCAACGGGGCCAATCAGCTGGCGTTGATCGTGCCCTGCCATCGAGTGATCGGCGCGGATGGGTCGCTGACCGGCTACGGCGGTGGCTTGTGGCGCAAGCAGAGACTGCTGGAGATCGAAGCGTGCTATCGCCCGACGACACGATGAACACCGCCGACGCCACCTTTCGATCGCTGCACGTGCCCGGTAGGCCGCTGGTGCTCTATGACGTCTAGGACGCGGGCAGCGCCACCGCCGTTGCGTCGGCGGGGGCGCCTGCGATCGCCACGGGAAGTTGGGCAGGGGCCGCCAGCACAGGGGTGCGAGGATGGGGAACAGATCCCCATCGATACCATGCTCAGAGTGGCCGAACTTATCGCCGCTACGGTCACCGCTCCCTTCGGCATCGACGTCGAAGGGGCGTACCGCCACCCGTGAAAACCCGATTGAGCCCACTGGCTACACCACGAGAGCGACGCGACGGCTTTGTGAACACGTCTCAACTTGTGGACCCGCCGCTGCGTTGCGCTTCAATGCGAGTGGCCCGCTCTCGGGGATCGGCGATCTCATAGGACATGAAGTAGCCCTGGTCATCAACAGGCTTCGCGATTGCCAGCCGCCCCCTACCGAACACCCTTATTGCTCGTATGGTCGAGTAGTCGTCCCGAATGACGACGGTTACGTGCATCAGGTTGTTTTCGCATTTTCCCGAGAGGAAAAGTCCGTTGGGAATGACTTCCGTTTTGGAGATGTTAGGGACGCAGGACAAATCCTCCGCTAGCGCAAAGGTGGTCGCGAGATACTCGCGCGGAGCGTGGCCGGCCACCCACCGCGCTAACTCGGCCTGGTTCGCCAAAAGCAGCTTATTGTGCTTCGTCTCAAAGCGCGCCGGTAAATGATTGGCCATCAGCGCGCGGGCTTAACGGTTCCGCTCGTCAGAAGTGTCGACAACACTTAGCGAAGCCAATGGCTGGTTGAGTTCTGGTTCAGTCGTAGCTGTCGCTCTCACCCCGACTCCGCCAACGAACACTGACTGTTATTAAAGATACACAAAGCCGTAGTGACATATCGTCCTTCGTGTATCGTTAGCGCGACATCTGGCCGCACAAGCACAAGACCTTACTAATAGGCTGCCGCCCCACCGTCGTTGCGTGGGTCACTCACCCCCAGCAGTGACCCATCCTCCAGTCGGCTCACGGAGTTCGCATCGCCCAACAGCCACTGGCCCGGTAGCGGGCGCATGTCGTGGCCGCGCAGGTTCAGCAGCATCAGCGTGTCAGGTGACAAGCCGAAGGGCTCGTAGATGACCCGCTCGGGCTTCCACTGGTGGTGGAAGCGCGGGCGACCGACCGCGTCGAGAAGCTTCATCTTGTGATCTACGGTGTTCACGACCACCTGGAACACCGTGGTGATGATTGTCGAGCCGCCTGGCGAGCCGGTCACCAGTACGGGCTTGTCGTCTTTTAGGAGGATCGTCGGCGTCATCGAGGAGAGCATGCGCTTGCCCGGCTGGATCTCGTTGGCCACGCGGCCGATGAGGCCGTAGGCGTTCGGCTCGTCTGCCTTCACCGAAAAGTCGTCCATCTCGTTGTTCATCAGAAACCCGGCTCCGGGGATCACATACTTGGCCCCGTAGGAGAGGTTGAGGGTGGTGGTGTAGGCCACAGCGTTACCGGCCTTGTCCATTACCGAGGCGTGCGTGGTGTCGACGGGCTCAGGTGCCACCTGGCCCGGCAAAATGTCATCGCTAAGTGAGGCGACGGACGGATCGTAGGTCTCCATGCGCATGCGGGCGTAGCCCTTGTCCGTGAGCATGGCCAGGGGTACCTCGTAGAAGTCGCTGTCGCCCAGGTGTTCGGCGCGGTCCGCGTAGGCGCGGCGCTCCGCCTCCACCATCAGGTGTACAGCGTTGGCGCTGCCGTAGCCCATCTCGCTAACGTCGTAGGCTTCCAGCATGTTGAGCATCTGGATGAGCAGCGTACCGCCAGACGAGGGCGGAGGCATGCTCATTACCTCATAGTCTCGGTAAGTGCCGAGCATCGGCTCGCGCCAGACGGACTCGTACTGGGCGAGGTCCTCGTGGCTGATGATGCCGCCGCCGCGCTCCATCTCCGCCACCAGCAGGTCTGCCGTCCGACCCGCATAGAAGCCTGCCTTGCCCTCGGCGGCGATGCGCTTGAGGGTGGCGGCAAGGTAGGGTTGGCGGAAGACGTCGCCCACCGCGTAGGGGCGACCCGTCGGGTGCGTGAACATGCGCAGGGTGGGTTCGTGACGCGCAAAGACCTCCTGGCGCCGATCGAACTGCCCCACCATGTCGTAGCCGAGGGCGAAGCCATCTTCGGCGAGGGCGATCGCGGGCGCCATCACCTGCGCGCGCGGTAGCGTGCCGTAGCGCTCGAGCACATCTAGAAGACCCGCGACTGTACCAGGCACGCCAGAGGCGAGGTGCGACTCGCGGGACAGGCCAGGGATGACTTTGCCTTCCTTGTCGAGGTACATGTCGCGGCTGGCTGCCAGGGGGGCGCGCTCGCGGTGGTCATTGGTCACTAGGGTGCCATCGGCGAGGTGGATGACCATGAAGCCGCCACCGCCTATGTTGCCGGCAGAAGGGTAGGTCACCGCCAGGGCGAAGCCCGTCGCCACCGCGGCGTCGATGGCGTTGCCACCCTGGCGCATGATAGCGACGCCGGCCTCGGAGGCCAGCGACGAGCGCGAAGACACCACGCCGTTCTCGCCGTGCACGCCATCGCTGCTAGCGCCGAGGGATACGGCCGTGGGCTCGAAGGTGTTCACCGCCTCGACTGCCTGGGCGGCAGCGATCCCGAGCAAGGCCAGGAGGACGAGCGCGGTTAGGCGGCGCAGGGCGCCGACGAGAAATGCGGGGGCGGCGTGACTCAAGCGATACTCCTTCAGGTGTTCACGGGTGCCGGGCGGGGTCGCGCCGGCCGGACACGAGCGGGAACTGGCCCGCCCGACCCCTGTCGCACGCTACTCTAGCAGGATAGTGATCCGCCGCTGATCCGCCGCCCAACGGAGCGCCATGAGCCGCCACATCGCCATCGTCGAGGACGAACCCGACATCCGCGCCAACTACTCGGCCGCCTTCACGCGCCTGGGCTACCGCGTGAGCACCTACGGCAATCGCGAGGATGCCCTGCGCGCCTTTCGCGATCGATTGCCGGAACTGGTGATCGTCGATGTGGGCCTCGGCGACGACGTGGAGGGCGGCTTCGAGCTGTGCCGCGAGCTGCGCAGCATGTCCCAGCGCCTACCGGTGATCTTCCTCACCGCCCGCGACTCGGAGCTCGACGTGATCTCCGGCCTGCGCCTGGGCGCCGACGACTACCTCACCAAGGACATCTCCATCGCCCACCTCACCACGCGCGTGGTCGCGCTCCTGCGACGGGTCGATGCACTGACCAGCCAGGAAGCAGCTGAAGATGTACTCGAGCGCGGCAAGCTGCGCCTGGACCTCGACCGGATGCACGTTAGCTGGGACGGGCAGGAGGTACCGCTCACGCTGACAGAGTTCTGGATCGTGCATGCCCTGGCCCGCTACCCCGGCCACGTGAAGAACCGCCAGCAGCTCATGGAGGCCGCCAACGTGGTCTTCGACGACAGCACGGTGACCTCCCAGGTGAAGCGCATCCGGCGAAAGTTCGTGGCCGCCGATACGGCCTTCGATGCGATCGAGACCGTGTACGGCATGGGCTACCGCTGGCTCGACGGGCGCTAGGGCGACGGGGGCATGCGCCTTCGCTGGCAACTGCTGCTGGTCAGCCTACTGACCCTGGCTCTGCCTTGGGCCGGCTGGCGCTACACAGTGGCCGTCGAGCGCGCTCAGCGAGCGGATCGCCAGACCGGGCTAGTGGAGAACGCGGCCCTAGTCGAACGCATCCTGTCGGCGCGCCTCGAACGCCTACCGGATCCTCTGTTGGAGACCCAGGGCCGCAACCCGGCGCGCGAACTTAGCGCGCGCCAGCTGACGCGAACCGTATTGATCGATGGCTTCGTCGATGAATGGGCGCCGGTCGCAAGCGGCGCCACGGGTACGAAGCGCACGCGCTGGCAAGCCGGTCTCGACGATCGCTTCATCTACCTCTACGTGGAGGCCGATGACAACAGCCCGCGCTACCGCTCTGCCCCTGGCGCCGGCGATGCGGATCATGACGCCCTAGTCCTCATCTTCGACGCGCCGAACGGCGAACGCACCTTCGCACGCATCGACACTCCCTCGCCCGGGCCGGTTAGCGCTCGGCACCTGCGCGACGACGACGTGCTGCCGCGGATCCGTGGGTTCTGGCGCGCCGCCCCTGGCGGGCACGCGATCGAAGTGCGCTTGCCGCTGGATATGGTCGGCGACCGCTTTGGTTTCGCCATTCTCGACGCGAATGATGATGGCCAATACACGCGACTGAGCGGAAGCCTTGAGGGCGACCTCGCCGAGATGCCTCGTCCGGCGACCGTCAGCAGCTGGCGTTCGGTCCAGCCAGGACTGTTGATCCGCCCTGCAGCACGCATCAATGAACTCCTTAGCCAACTACGTCGCCCTGGCCAGCGTCTCAGTGTGGTAGACAGCGCAGGATGGAGAGTGGCGAGCTCCGGTCGACTAAGCGACGTGGCGCTCCCCGATCGCTACGCCGCCGACGGCATCACCGAGGCGAGGAGCGTCCCCTTCACGGAAGCACTGCTTCGCTTCCTCCTGCGTCGTGAAGACGAAGCGATGCCCGTGGTGCGCACAGATTTGCCAAGACCCTCCCTCGTCAGCCTAGACGGTGCCCTAGGCGGCACGCCCGGCGGCATGCGTTATCGCGTGGCCGGTGACGTTGATGGCCCGGTCGTCCTCTCTGCTGCCCACCCGATGCGCGGGCGCGAGAACGAAGTGCTCGGGGCGGTGCTCATCGAGCAATCCACGGACAGGTTTCTCACCCTCAACACACCCGCGTTCTCAGGATTGATGCAAACCACCGTGCTAGCGAGCCTCATCGCTGCCTTGGGCTTGCTCGCCTACGCCACCGTGCTGTCCCTGCGCATCGCTCGCCTGCGCAACGCCGCTGAGCGGGCGGCGGACGGGGTGCTCCGACCGGGCGCCGCCTTGAGTACACACATGCCCCTGACCCGCTCCGGTGATGAACTCGGCGATCTGGCCCGGAGCTTTCAGGTGCTGCTCGAACGTCTGCGGGAGCAGACCGACTACCTGAAAACCCTGGCCCAGAAGCTCTCCCACGAGCTGCGCACGCCCCTGACCATCGTGCAATCGTCGCTGGAGAATCTCGACGGCGAGCACTCGGTGGAGACCCAAGAGTATCTGACCCGCGCCGCCGCAGGCACGCGGCGGTTGGGGGCCATCCTCAAAGCGATGAGCGAGGCGACGCGCCTAGAGCAAAGTCTGGAGACGGTTGAGTTCGAGCGCTTCGACCTGCGGACGCTTGTGATGGGCATGCACGCGGGGTATGGGACAGCCTACCCCGATGCCACTTTCGGGCTGCGTCTACCCGTGCATACCGCGACGAGCCCCCTAAACGGCGCGCCAGAGTTGATCGCCCAGCTGCTCGATAAGCTCGTGGACAACGCCGTCAGCTTTTCTCCCCAAGCCAAGCTGATCGAACTGGCGCTGGAAGAGACTGCGGATACGTATCGATTGATCGTGCGCAACGAAGGCCCACCGCTGCCAAGAGACATGCAGGCCCGCCTGTTCGACAGCATGGTGTCGGTGCGAGAGGGGGGATCTCGACGCATCGACGACGAGCGCGACGACGGCTCGCCCCACTTGGGGCTGGGCCTCTACGTGGTGAGGCTGGTCGCGCAGCTGCACGGCGGGCGAGTGGACGCCTCGAACGTGGATCAGCCCCTGGGCGCAGTTTTCCGCGTCAGCTTGCCAAAGGCAGCGCCGGGGTAGCCCCTTAGCGGCGCGACGCTGCCCCTCCACCCGACCGGGTAGCGCTCGGTCAGATTCAGCCCGCGTGTTGCGAACTCCGGAGTGAGTCCACATCGGGAGAGCACCATGCTCCGCGCCAACACCCTACTCACCAGCGTCTGCATCCCCCTGGCTGCTTCCTTGATCGCCAGCCAAGCGACAGCTCAGATCACGCCTCTGGATCGCCTATCCTTCGTCTCTGTTGACGAAGCCGGCCTTGGCAGCCCTCCAGGCGGTCCCGACTACTACGAGGAAAGCACCTCGCTGAACGGCACCTTCGACGCCACCCTCGAGGGCAACCCCGTCCATGAGCAATCCAACGGCGCTACCAACGTGGGCAACTGGACCGTCGATCAGTACAGCACCATCGACGAGGGACGTATCCACGCCACCGTCAGTCAAGTCACGACGGTCTCCACCGACTACGGCTCACCGGGCATCTTCAGCCGCAGCCGCTTCCTCCTCGCCTTTACCGTCGACAGCGCGATTAGCGCCGAGCTAACGGGTTCTTTCACAGGGAACACCAACTCCGGCGCCCTGGACTACGTGCAAGTGCTCCTCAAGCGCAACGGTGCTGCCCGCTTCAACACAGGATTCGGCGATACTCTCCCGTACGTCACGACCCTCGAACCGGGCTACACCTACGAGCTCGAAGTGGCCGTATCGGGAGAGGCGGAATTCAACGCCACCGTGTCATCCGCAGCATCGGCGACCCTAACGCTCGACCCCTATGCTCTGGACAGCGATAGTGATGGCCTCGTGAATGCACTGGACAACTGCACGCTGGTCGCCAATCCAGCGCAGATCGACGCCGATGGCGACGGGTACGGCAACAGCTGCGACCCGGACTTCGACGACTCGTGCGAGGTGGATGTGGCTGATGTCATGGCGCTGCGCGCAGGGGTCCCAGGCACAGACCCGGAACTGGACCTGAATGAAGACGGCCTGGTGAACTTAGGCGACTTCCGCGTACTGCGTCCTCTCCTATTCCAACCACCAGGCCCCAGCGGACTTACGGATCACTGCGATTAGTCGGAAACACCATATGCGCACAGGCATCAGCATCCGCCGGAATTCTCGTGAGAGCCATGCGGGCGCTGACCGCCAGGACGAGAGCGTCAGCAACATCGTCTGGGGCCACATCAGCCCGCCGCGTGGAGCGCAGTATCGCCTCTCGAACGATGTGAGCGGTCGCCAGGTGTTGCGTCAAGACGGCGTAGCGCTCCGCCTGGCCGGCATCGGTCTTCTTGCTCTGGGCCATGGCGACACCATCGGCCGCGAGCGCGGCGAAACACAGCTCTGGGTGCGCCTCCACGATGCGCTGGCGGCGTGACGGATCATCAGCGAGCAAGCGATCCAACTCGCGGATCTTCGGCGTGAGGTACCAGGCCTGTTTGCTGATCGCCACACCGAGGCGCTCGCGATTTCGCTCGCAGGCGCTTTCGTAGTTCGGCGCGTAGACGGCGGCTCGGCTAGGGACAGCAAAGACGGAGGAGGCACGACCACGGCCGAGGCGCTGGCGCGCCTCGCGCTCTACGGCGCGCGGCGCATCATCGGCCAAGCCGATAGGCATGTCGACGAGTATTCGACCTTCAGGCCAGCGAACTAGCACCTCCTCAAAGCCGGCAAACACGCCCCAGCTCGCCACGCCATCATCGCAAAGGCTGACCGCGAGCCAGCCGCAACGGCAACCATCTACGCCAATCGCGACGCCGATCGCCGGCTCGAGCGTCGGCAGGGTCACGATGGCGCGGGCGTCGCCGCGGTCGCCATCCACGGGCGCCGGCTCACCTGCCAAAGTCGATAGTTGAGCAGCACCGCGCACACCGTGAGCCCCACGACCAGTCCAATCCACACCGTACGTGGGCCCAGCTCGAGTACGATACCGAGCAGGTACGCGAGGGGAAAACCCACCACCCAGTACGAGAAGAGATTCATGAGGAACGGGATCCGCGTGTCCTTATAGCCGCGCAGAGCACCCGCTGCACCCACCTGAAGACCATCGGAAATCTGAAACAGGGCCGCCATGCCGAGCAGGCTAATCGCCACCGTGCGCACCTGTTCCGCCTCACCGGGGCGCAGGTAAAAGCCAACGATCTGCTCACCGAAGATCAGCATCACGACGGCAGATAGCACCATAAAGGCGCCGCACAGGCTCACCCCTAGCCACGCGCGAAAGCGCGCATCATCGGCTTGGCCCGCCCCGAGTGCATGCCCCACGCGTACGGTCACGGCGTTGTGCACCGATAGGGGCAGCATGAACATCATCGCCGCGTAATTGATCGCGATCTGATGCGCCCCAACCACGTGGGCTCCCAGCGTCCCCATCATCAGACCAACGCAGGTGAACAGGCTCGCCTCGGCGAGCACCGAGCCCCCGATCGGCAGCCCCAGGCCCACGATCTCGCGTAGGCGATCCAGGCGCGGCCACTCGAAGCGAGAGAAGAGATTCAGGCGCGCGTAGACCCGTCGCCGCACCAGCACGTAGACGAAAAGCACGACCAGCATGCTCCAATGCGCAAACGCCGAGGCCAGTCCACAGCCCACCGCACCGAGCGCCGGCAAACCGAAGTGCCCGAACATGAGCACGTAGTTCCCTAGCAGATTGATCGCAAAACCTATCACTGCCGTTAGCAGGATAGGTGCCGTATGACCGATGCCCTCGCTCGTGTAGCGCAAGGTGAGAAAGGCGAACAGGGCGGGCAAGCCCCAGGCGATAGCACCGATGTAACCCGCCGTTTCCGGCAGAACCGCCTCGTCGATACCGATCCAACGGAGAAACTCATCACTCCACTGGAGCGTCAACAGGAGCACGACGGCTAGCGCCAGCGCCAACCATAAGGCCTGGCGAAACAGGCGCCCCACGCGGCCCCGCTCGCCAGCCCCGACGCGATGCGCCGTGAGCGGGTTGACCGCCATCAGCAGGCCGAGGCCAAGGAGGTACGGCATCATGTAGAGCGCGTGGCCCACCGCCACGGCGGCGAGCGTGGTTGCGCCCAGGCGGCCGGACATCACCGTGTCGAAGAACCCCATACCGGTGGTCGCCAGGTTGTTGACGATGATCGGCGCCGCCAGGTGCAGCATGGCGCTCAATTCGCGGGTCAGACGACGGGAAGAAGATGGTGTCGGGGCGCTCATAGCGGACTCGCTGATCAGCTGATCGCGCCAGCAGTCGGCGCGACCCGGCGACGCTCACCGGGCCGGCGAGCCTAGCAGGGACGTGCGCTGCTTGCACCGCTGCCGGGGGCTCGCGATCATGGGCGCGATGCGGGCATGGGGCCCCTAGGTGCCGAACACTCGATGCAGCAACTGAACGATTTCATGGCCGCGATCAACGCGGTGCTGTGGCATGAGATCGTGCTGTTCGCCCTGCTCGGCACCGGCGTGTTGTTCACCCTGTGGAGCCGCTTCTCCCAATTTCGCGCCCTCTCCCACGGCACCGAGCTCCTGCGCGGACGCTACGACGCCAGCGACGCGCCCGGGGCGGTCAGCCACTTCCAGGCAATGACGGCCGCCCTGTCGGGCACGGTGGGCCTTGGCAACATCGGCGGCGTCGCGCTCGCAATTTCGCTCGGCGGCCCGGGGGCCGTGTTTTGGATGTGGCTCGTGGGTCTTGTCGGCATGGCCACCAAGCTCACGGAAGTGACCCTGGCGATGCTCTACCGCAACGTCGACGACCCCCGCAATCCCCACGGAGGCCCCATGTGGGTGGCCCGCAAGGGCTTCGCCGCCAAGCGCGCCGACCTCGCCGGCTTCGGCAAGGCCGTGGGCGTGCTCCTGTGCATCACCCTGCTAATCGCCACCACCACCGGTGGCAACATGTTCCAGGCTTGGAGCGTGGGTGACCTCACGGAAAGCTACTTCGGAGTGCCCAGCGTGATCACGGGCATCGTGCTCGCGCTCATCGTGGGTTCGGTGATCATCGGCGGCATCAGCCGCATCGGCGCCGTCACCTCCAAGCTGGTACCGGCGATGGTGGCTCTCTACCTGCTCGCAGGCAGCTTCGTGCTCCTCAGCAACGCAGGGGCTATCCCCCAGATGCTGATCCTCATCGTGACGTCAGCGTTTTCGCCCGCCGACGCGCAGGGCGCATTCATCGGCGGTAGCGTCGCCAGCGCGTTCCTCTTCGGCATGAAGCGCGCGCAATTCTCAAACGAGGCGGGCCAGGGCACGTCGCCCATCGTGCACGCAGCGGCGAGGACCCACGAACCCGTTCGCGAGGGGGTGGTCGCGGGCCTCGAGCCCTTCGTCGATACGGTGGTGGTGTGCACCTTTACCGCGCTGATCATCCTCAGCACAGGCGTGTGGAACCGGCCGCCGGGTGCCTACTTTGAGACGGCACCAACAGTGTTGCCCGTCTCCGCGTCCATGTGGACCGTGGAGACGATGGCGGCTCCGGCCCGTGTGGACGGGCGTGCCTGGAGTACGGCGGACGACGTCTTCCTCATCTATCAGGCGGACGCAAATCCAGCTTCTGGCAACGCGCTGCACCGACTGTACGGACACGTCGAGTTCGGGGCGTCCGGAGAGGCGACGCTAGTCTGGGGGGAGTTCACGAGCGGGGTCGTGCCACAGGTTCAGAACGCCGGAATCTACCTCGACTACACGGGCGCTACCCTAACGGCGCAGGCCTTCGACAGCGTGGCCCCGGGCCTTGGCCAGTGGTTGGTGACCTTCGCCGCCTGGCTGTTCGCCATCTCCACCATGGTGTCTTGGAGTTACTACGGCGAGCAGGGCATCGTGTACCTCGCCGGCCAACGAGCAGTCCTGCCCTACAAGGTCGCCTACTGTGCACTGATCGTCGTGGCCACCTTGGGCTTCATCCGCACCAGCACCGAGCTCGACAACCTCACCGGCATCGGCATGGGAGTCATGCTGGTAGCCAACCTGCCGATCATGTGGCTGTTCGGCCACCAGGCTATTGCTGCTTACCGCAACTACATTCGCCGCCTCGATTCGGGTGAGTTTGAAAAACAGCAATAATTGTCGCTGAGACAACTGCTTAGGATCCAACGAGGGGTCGCCTGGGACGAATCCGAAACGCTTGCCGCGAGCGAAACCTCGAGGTGAGTCACGCGTCACGCGCGAGCTAGCGTGCGTTGCGGTATCGTTCTGTTCAGTCCCTCGCGAGGTCATCCCCGCTTCATGCCCCGATTCGCCGGCCAACGCCAGTTCGACCACGGCAGTTCTGACCGCCTCGGTATCCTATTGAGCAATCTTGGCACGCCCGATGCGCCCACGCCGAAAGCACTTCGCCGCTATTTGAAGGAGTTCCTGTCAGATCCACGCGTGATCGAGCTCCCGCGCCCGATCTGGTGGCTGGTCCTGAACCTGATCATCCTGCGCACGCGTCCGGCCAGGTCAGCCGAGGCCTACGCCTCCGTGTGGACTGACGAGGGCTCGCCGCTGCTCGCCATCTGCAAGCGCCAGCGCGACGCGCTGCAAGTGATGATGGACGAGCGCTTCGAGAATCCACCACTCGTCGCCTTGGGCATGCGCTACGGCAATCCGTCGATCGAATCGGCCATGAAGCAGATGCTCGCTGGTGGCGTACGGCGCCTGCTGGTGCTGCCCCTCTACCCGCAGTACGGCTCGGCCATTACCGCCTCCACCTTCGACGAGGTGACCCGCGTACTGAACGGCCAGCGCTGGGTGCCTCAGTTTCGCTTCGTCAACAGCTACCACGACGACGCGGCCTACATTGAGGCCGTCGCCACGAGCCTGCGAGAGCACTGGCAAGCGAACGGTCGTGGAGATGTGCTGGTCTTCTCCTTCCACGGCATCCCGCGACAGAGCATGCTCGCTGGCGATCCCTACTATTGCCACTGCCTGAAGACCGCTCGCTTGGTAGCAGATCGGCTGCAACTCGCCGAGGGCAGCTTCCGCGTGACCTTCCAGTCCCGCCTCGGCCCCGCCGAGTGGCTGCAGCCCTACACGGCCGCCACCATGGAGGAGTTGGGCAAGGCCGGCACTAAGCGGGTGGACGTGGTCTGCCCGGGCTTCTCTGCCGACTGTGTGGAAACACTGGAGGAGATCCAGCTGGAGAATCGTGACATCTTCCAGGAAGCGGGCGGCGGAGAGTTCTCCTACGTGCCTGCACTTAACGATCGCGATGACCACATCGAGGCGTTGTATGATCTGGTCGTGCGCCACGCCAGTGGGTGGCCGGAAGTCACGCCCAGCCAAACGCCTTACAAGGACGAGAACACGGTTAAACGTGCGCTCGCCATGGGTGCTGCGCGCTAGGCGGGACCGACTGACCGACGGGGCGCGCATCGCCGCTTGCTGTCGGAGCCTGAGATGATCGGTCGCTTCCTCGAGTTCAGCGTACACGCACGGGATGTGCTCGCCGCCGTGCGCCACTACGAGCGCCTAGGCTTTCGCCAGCTGAGCGTGGGCGAGACCTGGTCACACCCCTACGCCGTCGTGTCGGACGGTCGTGCTGTCATCGGCCTGCACGCCTACGAATTCGATTCACCTGCGGTCACCTTCGTGCTCCAGTCGTTGCGCACGAAACTGCCGCGCCTGGCGGATCAAGGGATCGAATTCGCCTTCGCCAAGACCGGCGACGACCAGTTCAACGAGGCCGGATTTGTGACCCCCGCCGGGCAGATGATCACGCTCCTCGAGGCACGCACCTACTCGCCCGCTCCCTTCGACACGCTCGATGTGTCCCACCTCGGGCGCTTCGTGGAACTGATGGTCCCGTGTGCCGATGTGACGCGCGAGCTTCGCTACTGGGAAGCGATAGGCCTGCGCTCCTCGGGGCTTCGGGAAAGCCCCTACGAACACGCACATCTGGCCGCCGAAGACGTGACCATCGGCCTGCACGATGCCTCCGTGCTGCCTCGTCGCGCCCTGCGCTTCGCTTGCGCTGAGCCGGGGCGTATCGCGATGCTGCTTGACGACGTGGACATCCCATGGAAAACCCTGTCCACGCCTCCCGCTGGCGCGGAGATGGCCTTCAGCTTCACCGGTCCGGACTCGCTTTCGATCGTGGTGCACGAGGCCGCCTAGGCCCTCGAACACACCGCAAGCGCGCGGCCTACACTCGTCCCATGACCTGCGCACCACCATCTTCTGATGCTGACATCACTGCCTTGCGTGAGGCCGTCACCGCGCTGCGCGCGCAGCCAGCGACGCTAGCAGACATGCGGGCATTCGCCGCACTCGCGCGGGTCAGCCAGGCCCGCCTCGATCAGCTCTGCCGCGAGCACTACCACCTGAGCGCCCGGACGCTAGTGGATCGAGCTCGCGTAGAGTCGGCGCGCGCGTCCCTGGCAGCCGGCGTCAGTACAAGCGCCGCGGGCAGTGACGCGGGCTTCTCGAGCGAACGGAACTACACGCAGCAGTTTCTCCATGCCCACGGACTCACGCCGTCCGCGTATCGTGAACTGGCCAATGGCCGCATACAGCGCCGACCAATGCGCGCACTCATCCTGCGCCTACCGGCGGGTTTCGCGACGGTGCCCATACGCCATTTGATGGGCCGCGATCCCAGTGCGGCAAGTGAACGCGTGCTGCAGGCCGACGGCCACGCGCTCAGCCTGGAGCGTGGCTTCCAAAGCGCCGACACGAGGGAAGCGGGAGTGTTGCACCTTAGCGTGAGTGGACGCGAGGCCCACCTGTGCATCACCTCCCGCTCGGGCACCCCCTGTTCCCCGGCGCTGTGCCTGACGGCCCACGCCATCACGCGACGGCTCCTGGGCTTCGAGTCTCACCTACCCACCCTGCGCGCGCGAGCACGCGATCCTCAATGCGCCTGGTTCGCGCCACTGCTCGCGCACCAGCCAGGGCTCCGCGTGCCGCTGATGGGCAGTGAGTACGAAGCGCTGATCTGGGCCATCCTCGGCCAGCAGGTCAACCTCACCTTTGCCGCACAGCTGCGTGCCGAATTGATTCGTTTGGCACAACCAGGACTCGCCAGCAGCGACAACAAGCTGCTTCCTCACCCAACGCCGGCGCAGGTGGCGCAACTCGATCCGAAGACGCTTCAGGGGCGACGCTTCTCGCGCAGCAAGGCCCGCTGGGTAGTGGACCTCTCGGGCGCTATCGTGCAGGGTCAGCTGCGCCTTCGTGCGCTCGGCAGTGCACCTGCATGCGAAGCTTACGATGGGCTACTCGCTCAAAAGGGGATAGGCGACTGGACCGCACAGTACGTGATGCTGCGAGGCATGGGCCTGAACGATTGTGTGCCCGCCGCCGACGCGGGACTCATGCGCAACCTCCATGGGATACTGGGCACGCAGGAACGCCCGACGGCGCACGACGTGGCTCGTTGCCTAGCTCCGCTTGCTCCCGCTCGCAGCGTGGCGTGCCAGCACCTGTGGACGTGGCAAGCGTGAGGCCTGGCGCAACTTAACCGCCGGCGGTAGGAGGAGGGGCGGTCGAAAAATGAGCACAGAACCCATGGTGCCTGATCGCGCATCCGGCGCACCCACGGCGCCATACCCGGCCACGGCGCGTGCCGCCACCATGGAGTCCCCCGTGGGCGAGTTGGCGCTTGTCATCGATGCCTCGGGGTCGCTATTGCGTATCGCCTTCGAAGGCCGCGAGGATCCGTCCTCGACGATGGCATCAGCAGACCCGTCCTTCGCGCCGCTGCGCCGAGTGATCACACAGCTACGCGAGTACTTCGCCGGGGAGCGCAGAGAATTCGACGGGATAGCCCTGGCCCCAGCCGGCACCGCGTTCCAGCAGCGCGTGTGGGCGCTGCTGCAGCGGATCCCCTACGGCGAGACGTGGAGCTACGCCCAGATGGCAGATGCCTTGAGCCCAAAGGCCCACGCACGCCCCGTGGGCGGCGCCAACGGGCGCAATCCGATCCCGATCATCATTCCCTGCCATCGGGTGATCGGGGCAGACCGCCAGCTTACGGGTTTTGGGGGCGGGCTCTTACGCAAGCGCTGGTTGCTCGCGCACGAGGGGGCGGAGTTCATCGACCACGAACCGAGGGACCGGCAGCTGCCCATCTTCTAGGCACTGCGCAGCTACGACCTCACGCGGCGTCTGACCGATTGGTCAGACGCCGCCGAGCAAACGTTGGGTTGCCTTGAAGATCAACCCAATCGAGCGCGGAGTCGGCGACCCGAGTCCGACTGGCGAGCGCATGAACCGTGCGATTCCCGTTCGCGTATCGCACGCATTGTGCGAAGCCGAGCGACGCGACTCCCGAAGCCGCAAACCGATAGTATCAACTAGGTGAACCGACCGATTCCTGCATGGTCATGGCCAGTCCGCAGGTATCTATCCCTCGTTGCCTGACCGCCGGTGCAAGAGCGGGACTGCGATCGATATCGCATGATGCGACGATGACTTATGACCAACGCCAAACTAGCGTTGGGGGCGACCCGCGCACACTGTGGGTGGTAAATTCGAGAGTCTTGAAGCCGCATACTCTCACCGCTGACGGCGACGGCTTCGCCGATTTAACCGCACACGGAAGCGCAGCCCAATGCTCGACAGAATCACCGCCGCCCTAGCTTTCGCCGCCCTGATGCTCTTCGTCGTTCCTCTTGCCCGGGCGCAGTCGGAGGTAAGCGTCGATGCAGGCCGCGGGCTCGTCACCCTGCACTTGCCGCCCGCCTTCGATGGCAGCACGCCACTGCCGCTGATCCTCAATCTGCACGGCTACAGCGGTGACGCGGTGGGTCAACAAGCCTATTTTGGCCTGCTTCCACAGACCGACGCGCAGGGCGTGATGGTGGCGATTCCCGACGGCATGGAAGATCTGGCAGGCCTGCGCTACTGGAACGCCACCGACGCTTGCTGCGACTTCTTCGGCGTCGCCCCGGACGACTCCTCGTACCTGCGCGCCCTGATCGAGGTGATCGCCGAGGCGTACCCTACGGATGACCGTCGAGTCTACGTGGTGGGGCATTCGAACGGCGGCTTCATGAGCCACCGGATGGCGTGCGATCACGCGGATCGGGTGGCTGCAGTGTTCAGCTTCGCCGGGGCGCAGTGGGAGGACGTGGAGCGATGCCTGCCGAGCGAACCGGTGAGCGTCGTTCAGTTCCACGGCACCGCCGACTTCACGATTCCCTACGGCGGTGGGTGCATTCCGGGCCTCGCCTGCCACCCCTCCGCCCGCACCACCGCCGACACCTGGGCTTCCATCAACGGCTGCGACGCGCAAATCGGCGTGCGCTTGCCACTACTCGATATCGTGGAGCGTCGGCCGGGGCTGGATACGTTGCGACAGGTGTTCGAGGGCTGCACTGACTCTGCCGTCGAGCTCTGGTCGAGCCCGCGCACGGGTCACGTGCCTAGCTTCGAACCAGCCTTCGCTCAGAGTGTCGTCGAGTTTCTGCTGGCACATCCCAAGCCTTTACGATAGGCGAGTCTCACGCCGAATCGCTGGCCTTCGCCGCAGGTAAGCTCACCCCCAGCAGCTGATCCAGCGGCTGGGGACGGTGCACGCCGAAGCCCTGTGCGTAGTCGCTGCCAAGGCCTTGCACCATGGCAAGCACCTCGTCATCTTCAACGAACTCGGCCACCGCCTGCATATTGAGGGTGTGCGCGATATCGATGATGGACTTGACGAAAATCCGGTCCGTGGGATCGGTGGTGATGTCGCGCACGAACTGGCCATCGATCTTCACGCAGTCGACCTGTAGGCGCTTGAGATAGCCGAAGGAGGACAAGCCGCTGCCGAAGTCATCAAGGGCGAAGCTAGAGCCCATGCACCGCAGAGCTTCGATCAATGCCGTTGCACCGTCGATCTGGCGAATGACCGCCGTCTCCGTGATCTCGAAGTTCAGGCTACCCGACGGCAGCTCAGCCTCCTGCATTTGTGCTAGGAGCGCCCGTGAGAAGGCCTCCTCGCCAACGCTCGCGCCGGACAGGTTCACCCAGAGCTCGCAACCTCCCTCGGCGTCTAGTTCGGTCGCCGAGAGCATATCGATCACTTGGTTCACCACCCACTGATCGAGCCTCGATTGCAGCCCGTAGCGCTCCGCCGCCGGCAGGAAGGCGCCAGGCGGAATCAGTCGTCCCGTGGAGCGATCGATCATGCGCAGAAGCACTTCGATGCGCTCGGCACCGATGTCGTTCAAGGGTACGATACGCTGACCGTAAAGCACGAAGCTATCGGTATCGATCGCCTGGTTGAGGCGCTGCACCCAGCGCATCTCGCCGCGCCGCGCGTGTACTGCATCTTCGTTACCTGAGACCAGATGAATGCGATTTCGGCCTGCGTCTTTCGCCGCGTAGCACGCCGCGTCAGCGATCTGCTGCAGCTCGTCGATATCGTGCGTCGAACCGCCCAGTGGCACCAGCCCGACGCTTGCCCCAATGCGGAAGACATCTGACTCCCATAGAAACTCGAGATCCTGGATGGCCACCCGGATTTTCTCCGCGCGATCGAGCGCCACGTCCTCGGGGCAATCGACCAGAATCAAGGCGAATTCATCGCCGCCGAGGCGGGCCACGACATCCTCCTTGCGCACGCTGTCGGTGATGCGCTGCCCCACCATGCGCAGTAGTTCATCTCCTGCCGCGTGGCCGCACGTATCGTTCACCACCTTGAACTGATCGAGATCGAGAAAGACCAGGTAGGCGCGCTGCTCGGGTACCGTACAGTTGACCTCCGCAAGGCGCTCCTTGAAGGCGCGACGGTTGAGCAACCCCGTCAGCTCGTCGTAGCTAGCCTGGAACTCGAGCTGGCGAGTCATCGCCCGACTTTGCGTGACGTCCTGGGCCAGCACCACCACATACTGAATGACATCCTGTCCATTGCGCACCGGGGAAAGGAGAAAGTCGATGCGATGCAGGTCACCGGCGTGGGAGAGGCAATCTACCTCCATGCTGTCGAATCGACGCTCGCCGTCATTCAGCAGCGCATCGAAGCGTCGGATGAAGGCCGTGCGATCAGCCTCGACCACCACGCTAATCAGCGGTTCGACATCCTGCTCTGTGGCGTCCGGCCAGAATAAGGTCTTCATCTTAGGGTTCGCCTCGTAGGCGATGCCTTTCGTATCCACCAGCGCCATGCCGATCGGGGAGTTGCGATAGGCCTGGCGGAAGCGGGCTTCGATATCGGCGCGAGCCGCATCTGCGCGCTGGCGCTCCTCGATCTCTTGACTAAGGTGTCCGTTCGCTGCCTCGAGCGCGTGCCGCCCAGCATCGATCGAGGCGGTGCGCTGAGCGACCAGCAGGCGCAGGCGCTCGTTGGCACTCTGGATCGAGCGCAGGCGCAGCTGCACCGCCGCCCAGGCGATTCCCGCCGTAAGGATAGTCATCACGACAGCGAACCAATAGGTTCGCCAGAACGGCGTCGGCACGGTGAACGACCAACTCACAGGATCGCTCCACGCACTGCCGGGCGAGCGAGCGCGCACGGAAAATCGATACTCACCGGGCGCGAGACTCGAGTAGCCAATCGAGGTGGTGCGCGTGGGTTCGCTCCAGAGCTCATCTTGGCCATCGAGGTAGTAGCTGTACTCGATGCCCTCCGGGCGGCGCATCGAGATGGCGCTAAAGTCCACCAAAATGCTACCTCTGCTGGCTTTCGCGGTCCCATCGTCGCCGTGCAGTTCGCCGTCGAGGAGTCGGCGCAAAATCAAGGGCCGCGGCGAGATCGCGCGCCCTGGGGGCTTGCGCACATCCATCGCCGTCACCCCGGAGGTGGTGCCGATCCAGAGCGTGTGATCCCCATCGAAGTAGGTAGCATGTGCCTTTGCTTCGAGCGAGACGAAGCCGTCGAGGGCCGTGTAGTGATCCAACGCGCCCGTGTTTGGATCGAAGCGGTAGGCGCCACGACTGGTCGCGAGCACTACCGTGCCATCGGCAAGCGGGTGTAACGCGTACACCGTGTAGTCGCCTAGGGCCGCGTCGATCTTGAAGCGCTCCAGCCGGCCGTCCGTCCAACGGAACACGCCGCCCTCTACCGCCGCCACCCATACCGTGCGTGGCTCAGCGTGGGGATCGACCACCACTTGGGTAAAGAATTCGCGAGCGAAGTCCTCAGAAGTGACGATCAGCTCGGGCTCGTTATTGGCCTGTCGACTGTCGAGGCGATACAAACCCTGTTGATTGGCCGTGAACCACACTTCGCCGGCCTGGGAGCTGTCAATGCCGTAGACCGCAGCGCCTGCGCCAAGGGGGTAGCGCCGCAAGCTTCCCTCGCTCGGATCGTGGGCGATCAGAGCACCACGAAAGGACCCGATCCACACGCGACCCTGGGGATCGATGTCGAGGCCCGTACTTACCACAGAGTCCCCGGTGATGACCGGCGTCGCCGTTAGCGAGGGCAAGTCTATATGGTAGAACTCCTCTCCCACATGACCGGCCCAAAGCGATTGCCCGTCCGCCGACATGGCCACACCGCGAACCTCTGCGCGCTCGATTCCCAGGGTCTTCGAGATGTTCTCGATGCGCCCTTGCCGATCGACATGAATGAGACCGTCGTTGGTACCGAACCACACATCACCTTGCGTGCCGGGCTGGATAGCGAACACCTCAGGCCGCGCTCCCTCGAGTTCCAGCCCGTAGTGCCGAAAGCGATCACCTAGGTATCTCGCTAGGCCGTGCCGAGTCGGGATCCAAAGCACTTCTTCGTGATCGAACAACATGGTGCCATCGGCACCTTCCAAGGCGAAACTGTCAGCGGGATCCTGTGCATCCAGCCAAGTACGCTCATCGATGAGCACCCACCCGAGATCGCCGTGCTGATCGAAGCCGAACTCCGTCACTCGACCTGGATAGTGAGTCTCGTGCCACTGCACCTGCCCGTCGCGGAGGTGTCCGATGCGGCCATCCTCGTTTCCGACCAGCACCTCCCCAGGGCGATCGCTGCGCAGGCCGCTAGCCGTCTCGAGGAGCATCTCGAACCCGTCATTTGTATCGAGCCTGAGGCGATAGAGCCCATCGCGAGCAAGGGCGATGATCGTGTTGTCCACCTGGGCCAGGCGCAGCACCGAGGAGGGTGCGCTAGGCAGAGGGACAGGTTGGGCGCCAGGTTCACGCAGATCCAGGCTGGCGAGACCACCGGGATCCAAACCGTAGTACAGGATATCGCCGATCCGCAGGAGAGCTCGCACGACCCCTTGTCGTCCCTGAAGCGGCTCGACCGTACGAACGACTTGGCCATCTCGCAGAAGTGTGAGGCCGCCACCCACATCGCCGACCCAAAGATGCTTGCCCTCGTCCACTAGCAGAGACTGCACCTGATTCAGACGCATCCCTTGGCGCGTGGTGAGCGACTCGAGGCGCTGCCCGTCGAAGCGGTTCAGGCCACCGAAGGTGGTAATCCAGAGGTAGCCGTCCTGGTCCTGCGCCACCTCGAGCACCGTGCGTTGATTCAACCCATCCGCCACCGTGTAGACCCGGAAGGGTGGATCGGGCGCCAAGGCGAGATCCATGCTCCGCGCGGGCAGCCCCATGAGCAGGCAGAGCAAAGACATAAGTAGGGAGGCGTTAAGCGAGCGCAAGGGACTTGTCCGGACCGGCCTGTCATCCTAGTCGGCCGCTTTCCCCGGAACTGGAGCACAGCGGGCGCAGGGGGCCCCTGCGTGTGAACCGTGCCCGACTCAGGCCTCGAGGCAGTCCCGCAGGAGTCGCTGCGCGTGGGCCAGATAGCCGCCGCCGAAGAGGTTTAGGTGATTGAGTACGTGGTAGGCCTGGTAGAGGGCTTGGCGCGTCAGTGCGCCCTCACCGAGCGGCAAGACCTCTTCGTAGCTATCGAAGCAGCGTCGATCAAAACCGCCGAAGAGCGCCATCATCGCGAGGTCGCACTCGCGGTCGCCGTAGTGGACGGCCGGATCGAACAGCACGGGCCGACCCTGCTTATCCGCCGCGCAGTTGCCTGCCCACAAATCCCCGTGGAGCAGAGAAGGCGCAGGCTTATGGCCGGCGAAGAAGGCATCCAGACGGGTCAACAGTCGTTCACCGTCTACGTACAGTCGACCGCGATAGCCGTTGTCGTAGGCCAGGCGCAGCTGCGGCCCCAAGCGACAGTCCGCGAAGAACTCCGTCCAATCCCGATACCAGCTGTTGCGCTGCACGGTGGCGCCAAGGTAGTTCGGCTCGTGCCATCCGAAGCGATCACACTGCTTACGATGCAGCGCAACCAACGAATTACCTAGCTGGCGAGCACCGGACTTTTGCAGCTTGCCGAAGTCGATCCACTCCATCACTAGGTAGGCCGCCTCGCCCGCAACACCGCAACGCAAGGGGGTTGGCACTCGCACCACATCCGCATCGTGCAGGGCACGCAAACCCTGCGTTTCTGCGCGCAGTACCGGCAGTTGCTTTGCATCGTTGCGCTTCACGAAGTACCAACCCTGCTCCCCGCGCACGCGGAAGGTGCCGTGAATGCAGCCGCCTGACACGGGCGTGACATCTTCTGGAAAGAGAGCAGGCCCGCCGTCCTCACGCACCGTATCGGCGATGGCGTACCAGTCCGCTGGGCCGTCCGCGGTCACTGGGCGAAACAGCGGCAAGGTCGCCGGCGTGGACGCCGCCGCCGGCCGCCGCGCGGTCGGGATCTCATCGGTGATCGCGCAGGCTATGCTGGAGGCCTGTTTGCGCAGCACTTCCCCCACGCCGAGCGCGTCGTAGAACGCGCCGAGCCCTTCTAGATCAGGATGGCGGCGACGCAGGAGACTAGCGTCAGCTTCCACATCGGCATCCTCAGCGATCGTCGCCAGTTCGCGGGCGAGAAACGCCTGTTCCCTGTGCTCCGTTAAGAGACGTTGGACCCGCGCGGCGCCGCGCAGCTGAAGCCCGGCGATGCGATCTAGATCCGCGTAGATCTCCCCCAAATCGGCGAAGGCGCCAAGAAGGGAAATCGCGGTCTTGCGGCCGATGCCCGGAACGCCGGGAATGTTGTCCACCGCATCCCCCATTAGGGCCAGCAGATCGGCGATCTGCTCGGGACGCACTCCGTACTCGGCGGCAATGTCTCGATACCCGAGCCGTCGCTCACGCGCTGGGTCGAGCATCACATCGCCCTCACGAAGGAGCTGAGCCAGATCCTTATCCGCCGACACCACGGCCACGGGAGTCTGCTGCAACCGCGACCACGCGGCGAGCGTGCCGATGATGTCATCCGCCTCGTAGCGCGCGGACGCGAACTCCGCCACTCCCAGCAAGCGACACAGCTCACGGCACAGGGCGAACTGGTACTCGAGTTCAGGCGGTGGAAGCGGCCTATTCGCCTTGTAAGGTGGGTAAATCTCATTGCGAAAGGAGGTAGTGAGGGAGGTGTCGAAGGCCACACCGATACTCCCTGGCGCTTCCGTCGCCAGGAGCTCTCCGAGAAAGCGAGCGAAGCCGTAGAGGGCGTTGATCGGACGACCAGCAGGGTCGGTCATGGAATCGGGCAGGGAAAACCATGCACGGAACACGTAGATGCTGGCATCGACCAGATAGAGCATGAGCGCGGATCATCCTTGAGCTTGCGTTACCTGCCCATGATAGCGCGCAACACTCACATCCCGGGCCTCGCGGCAATGCCCTCACCGCTTATCGAATGCCGCTCATCTGGCCGTTTTGGGATTCCACGGTAAATACAACGAACCATTCCACGGTGCGAAGGGAACCTACGTCCCGAGAACAGCATGAGGGCAAGCGAGCCCTCCGCTCCTCTCAGTTGTTGTGTTGATCCTCCCTAGGTGCCCCTGCAGCGAACAGCAGTGGGGGCACCGACCCTCACAGAAAAACCAGGAGTCCCCCATGCGCAAGCACCCAATTCTCGCTATTGCCCTCGCGGCTGCCTTGTCTGCCAACGCTGGCTTTGCCGCTAACCTGCAGGGCCTAGGCGATGGCTGTGACGGCCGCCCCGACGTGCTCATCGGTCAGGACGATGACAACGTGAACAACCCGATCATCCAGATCGTGGAAGCACCGCCCAACCAGAGTCTCGACAACGCGGATATGCTCGATGGCCGCGGTGGCTGCGACGTGCTGATAGGTCTATCGGGCGATGATGTAATCGAAGGCGGGCCCGGCAACGATATCACCATCGGTGGCGTCGAGCAGTTCGACCCGGAAGGCTTCGGTAACCGCGACATCATCCGCGGCGGCCTGGGCAACGACACCAACATTTGGGCACCCGGCGATGGCAGCGATCTGTTCGTCGGCGGCGACGGCAAGCAGGACGCCCAAGTGTTTGGCGTGATCGATATCGACGAGTTCAACGTGCCCGTCCTAAGCCCCACGTTCGGTCAGTTCGTGCGCACCGGCATTCCCACCGCCGACGTCACCGGCTCTCCCGGTTTCTGCGTCCTTGAAGACGTCCGCAACACGGGCCTTGGCTTCGACTTCCTCGTGCGTTTTTTCGTGCGCTCGACAGATTCGCTGGCCGTGACCATTCGGCTCGTGGACGTGGAGCAGGTGTTCTGCACAAGCGAAGGCGGCGGCGCCGTGATTTACGCTGACCTGACCGCCGATGTACCGCAATTCATCGAAGTGTCGCTGCAGGAAGTCGAGGACCTGAACCGCACCGTGTCGCGCATCATCCGCTAGGCACGAATCCGGCAACGGCTTGCCAAATGGCGCAGGCCATTGGCTAGCTACTGCAAAGAAGAAGGGGGCCCGTAGCCCCCTTTTTCATATGCGATTTCGGTACCTTGGGCGTCGAGATGCCCTCGCAGGCGGGCGTGGAGCGGACTCGTGCGCGGGAAGTGTGCCAGAAGATACTTCATCTGGTCCGCGAGCACGCGCCGCCCCTTGAGGTAGATGTATTCCGCGTAGGTGGGCGTGAAGGGCACCGCGAGCAGCTGCAGGTTCGCCTGCTCCGGCGTTCGCCCGGCCTTGTGGTTGTTACAGCGCCGACAGGCCGTCACAACGTTTGTCCATCGGTCTTCCCCGCCCTGGCTAATGGGCTTCACATGGTCACGCGAAAGCTCGGACGCGAGGAAGCGATTACCGCAGTACAAGCAAACGTGGGCGTCGCGCTTGAAAAGGGTCTGGTTGTTGAGCGGCGGCGTGTACTCGTCCCGAATTCGGGGGCCTCGATAGCGCTCGCCATAGGTGGCGATGATCGAGTTCACCTCCACCATACTGCGTTCGCCGGAAGCGGCGTTGATACCACCGTGCAGGCAGTAGAGGAGGCTGCCGCAAGCGTAGGCGACCTGGCCAGTGTGATACAGGCGGACCGCGTCCCGGTAGTCGATCCACTCGAGTGGCATCCCGGAAACGTCGGTTCTCAACACCTGTTGGCCTAAGGAGATCACGACAGCAACACACATCATGTTCAGGGTCAGCCGGGTTATAGCGGCATCTCTGGGTGGAATGCAACCAGACCGCTATCACCTTCATGAGGACTTCACAAAGGGCCCACTGGAAAAAAGACAGGCGTGGTACGTGCTTAGTTCCCGTTGCGCTTGCGGCGCGGCCGACGTTCCTTCGCGTTTCCGCGACGCTGACCGCGACGCTCAGCTGCCTCTCCGCGACGTGCGCCATTCGCTGCAGCACCACCACCACGCCGATCGCGCACGGCCTGGCGCCGCTCCTCCGGGGACATGGTGCGGAAACGTTCACGCAGGGCCTGCCGGCGCTCGGGCGGCAGCTGACGGTAACGATCGTAGCTCTGGCGGACGCGCTGGCGATCTTCCGGGCTCAGGTTTCGAAAGCGCCGATACTGAGCGCGCACGCGCTCTTGCTGCTGGGGATTGAGCTCGCGCCAGCGTTGGAAGCGTTGCTGAGCAGCGTTTCGCTCGCCGCCGTCCATGTCGAGGAATCGCTGAGAACCGCGCGTGAGATTGTCGCGGCGCTCAGGAGGCAGATCGGCCCAACGATCACGATAGCTGCCGAGCAACTCCTGCTGCTGCGAACTCAGTTCGTCCCACGCAGGTGCACCCGCACCGGTGGTGCTCGGCACATCCTGAGCCCAGGTCTGACTCTCGGCACCTAGCAATAGGCAGAGGCCCGCAGCGAGACCGATCAGGCTCGCGCGCTGGCGCAATCGCGCCGGCGAGGTGCCGATGCTGCTGGCCTGCGATCTAAGAGCGCCCGTTCTCATCCCACGTGTCCTCGTTGCCGTCCGCCGGGCTCCGCGCATTACGCTCGTGCGGTGCCGGTAGTCTGATTTCACTTAAGCCCTCATCCGGGTGAAAGGCCTGCCATTCCTCGTCGGATTCTTCCCAGCTTCCCAAGTATTCGAGAAATGCAAGAAACTGCGCGTCGGACGCTTCCTCCGCCTCGTTCTCGGCAGGCCTGCTCGCGGCCCTCGCAGCCTCAGCCTCGCTGGAAGTGTCCTGTGCGTTGGCCGAACCCATCAGCACCACACACACGATTGCCAGCGTTAGACGTTGGCGCACCCGCGCAGACGAGTTGTCGACAGCGCCCTGCGCCATTAGCTAGCCCACCGGTTGGGTTGCCAACCATTCGAAGAACTCGAGGTCCTCCAGCATTTCGATATCCCCGGCGAGCACGATGTCGAGCTCATCGACCGTCCCGCCAGTGTCCGCGATGGCCGGTCCCGCCGGTTGGAAAGGATCGCTCGTCGACTGCAGCGCCCCCGGACCTAACACCATCAAGGGCGTCGCGACCAGCAGCGTTACCAGCGCCGTCGCCGCCATGCCCGACCCCAAGGCCGTTGTGGGCATGAGCTTGTGCGCCCAGGTCAGTAGCGGCTGTTGCTGTCGCCGGGCACGGGCGGCCATGGCGGCGGCACGCGCCTGCGTGAGGCGCGAGCGCGTATGCCCGTCGAGCCCCTCAGTCTGCTCGGTTAGCGACTGCCTAATCGCGTTCACTAGCGCGCTGTCGCGTTGCTCGACGGGCGACATTGGCTGGCGGCTATCTGGGGTCTTGGTGCTCATCGGTAGTGCGTTTCCAGGCGGGCCCGGAGGGCTCGGACCGCCCGTGAGTAGTGTGTCTTAACGCTCCCCTCGGAGCATCCCATGGCCTTGGCCGTGGCGGCCACATCGAGGCCTTCCCAAGCCCGCAGCAGAAAGGTCTGCTGCTGGCGACGGGGTAGGGCAGCGACCGCTTCTTCGATCGCGCCTTGCGCATCATCGAGCTCGAGCAGCCGGTCCGGCAGGACATCCGGTGCCAGGTCCGGGGCGGCCTCCACGGGGTCGAGGGGAGGCCCTTCCCGCTCGGGGTTCGCCTGCGGTGCCCAAGCCATCACCTTTTGCCGCACACCCTGACGACGCTGATGATCGCGGATGCGGTTTTGCAGGATGCGGAAAAACAGCGCTGGCCATTGCGCTTGCGGCTTGTCTGCATAGCGCGTTGCCAAGCGAATCATGGCGTCCTGGGTGATGTCGAGGGCTTCATCCGCATCGCCGATGGCAAAGCGCGCCATGCGGTAGGCGCGCTTCTCGACCTCAGCGAGAAAGGCGTCGAGCTTTGCGTCGCTCTTCAGGGTCGACTCCGTGCGCGCCGCTAGGGACGGGAACGCGGGTGATAACACAGCCTGCTCGCCGATCGCCATCGTCTTATCCGTTTACCTGCCTGTCGTGAATCGCTGCCACGGGGCCTTCGCTACCGTGACCTTCTGACGACAACAACGAAGCAGACCGGTGGCGGTTGACAGGAATAACGCCATGGTGGAACCTACGCACCCGCGTCGGTGTCCACCGGCCGCATCAGTTGTGCACAACCGCACGGCGCCTCTCGAGCACTTATCCCCAAGCCGTCCTGGTAGTCTCCCGTGGAGTCTACAAGTGGTTGATTTTTTTCGGAGGCTGGGGCGCGATTAATCTTTAACCAAACTGACGTAAGTGCCCACGATCACGGCATTCTGGGGCTGTCGACCCCGGGATGCTCACAGAGATATCCACAGATTTTGTGGACAACCCAGGCAAAGGCAGGCGACCGCTCGATGAAAGCTGAATAAATGCCATCCGAGGCCGGCCTTCATCGCCAGCGACCCCTGTTGCGAGTCGCGGTGCCTACGCCCCTGCGGCGCTACTTCGACTACCTCGCCCCATCCGACACCACGGTGCTGCCCGCTGCACCTGGCTATCGCGTAAGGGTTCCTTTCGGCCGGGGGCGAGACGGAGTGGTAGGGGTCGTCGTCGAGCATCCGTCGCAAACGGAGGTACCCGCTGCGCGCCTGAAGCCGGTGAGCGCAATCCTCGATGCGTCGCCGCTGCTGGACCACTCCTCCGTAGACCTGTTGCAATGGGCAGCGGATTACTACCATCACGCGCCCGGCGAGGTGTTCGCCGCCGCGCTCCCAGGGCCCTTGCGCCGGGGAGATCCAGCGCGCACACACCAACCAGGCTGGCGAATCACCGTCGCAGGCGCCACTCAGGACGTCGACGCACTAGGCCGTCGCGCCCCCCGGCAGGCGACTCTGTTGGCTTGGCTGCACGACTGCCCAGACCGGGCAGCGCCTCAGCAGGCCATCGATGACGCCCTGGCACCCGGATGGCGCGATGTGGCGCGACGGCTGCGCAGCCGCGGGTGGCTAGAGGCCATATCCATCGCGCCGGCGACGCCCGAGATGCCGGCTGCGCACACCCCACCCCCTGTACAGCTCAACGCCGAGCAGGCGAGCGCCGTGGAGCAGATCAGTGGCTGTCTTGGCGAGTTCCGCGCCTGGCTGCTGCACGGTGTGACCGGCAGTGGCAAGACCGAGGTCTACCTCCGCCTGATCCAGGAGATCCTGAACCAAGGTCGCCAGGCGCTGGTGCTCGTGCCGGAGATCGGCCTGACACCCCAACTCGTAGATCGCCTACGCGGACGCCTCGCGACACCGATCGCCGTGCTCCATTCGGGCCTGACCGACGGGGCTCGGGCGAGCGCCTGGCTCGGCGCACGGGAGGGTCAGGCAGGCGTTGTCCTGGGCACCCGATCAAGCGTCTTCACGCCCCTTGCCAATCCCGGCCTCATCGTGGTGGACGAGGAACACGATGCGTCCTTCAAGCAGCAAGACGGCTTTCGTTACCATGCCCGCGACCTCGCTGTCTTTCGAGCGCGCCAACTAGGGGTGCCAGTGGTCTTGGGCACGGCGACGCCGTCCTTCGAAACACTGCAAAACGTGCACCAGGGTCGCTACCAATCGGTGCGCCTCACGCAACGAGCGGGAGCCGGCGTGCCGCCGAGCGTGCGTCTGGTCGATCTACGCCGCGATGCGCCCGGTCCAGAAGCCGGCGGCCTCTCCAACACGTTGATCGCGCGCATGCGCAGCCACCTGGCCGAAGGCTCACAGGTGCTGCTGTTCCTAAACCGTCGCGGCTACGCCCCCTTGTGGATGTGCTTCGACTGCGGTTGGCAAGCCACCTGTGATCGATGCGACGCCAAACTCACGCTGCACCGTCGGCAGCAGCGCCTGATCTGCCACCACTGCGGCCATGAACGGCGCGTGCCTAACCACTGCCCAGACTGCAGTTCAAAGGACGGCCCTCGCCCCATCGGTACCGGGACGGAGCAGGTGGAGCAGGCCCTCGAGCGGGTCTTTCCCGGCGTGCCAGTGGCGCGCATCGATCGCGACAGCACGCGGCGCAAGGGGGAGCTGGAACAGCGCCTAGAGGCGATTCGGCGGGGCGAGACTCGCATCCTCATCGGAACACAGATGCTAACCAAGGGCCACGACTTCCCAGGCGTCACGTTAGTCGGGGTGCTCAACGCCGACGGCGGCCTCTACAGCAGCGACTTTCGCGCGCCCGAACGCCTTGCACAGCTTACGGTACAGGTGGCAGGTCGCGCCGGGCGCGCCCGCAGCGGCGGCGAGGTGCTGGTGCAGACAGCATTTCCCGACCACCCGCTGCTGGCCACCTTGCTACAGGAGGGCTACGACGGTTTCGCCCGCGACGCGGGTGAGGAGCGCGACGCGGCCGGGTGGCCCCCTTTTCAATCCCTGGCCCTGCTGCGAGCAGAAGCCGTCGAGGCAAGTCGCGCGATCCACTTCCTGCATGAGGTCGCGGCGCTCGCCCGTCCGCTACTGCGCCTCGATGCGAGCGTGACGTTTCTCGGCCCGGCCCCCGCAACGATGGAAAGGCGCGCCGGGCGCTACCGCGCGCAGCTGCTGCTGCGCGCACCCCAACGAGCCCCACTGCAAACGCTCCTCACCCGCCTACTCCCTCAGGTCGATGCGCTACCCGCCGCCAGGCGCGTACGCTGGTCCGTGGACGTGGACCCCGTAGACCTCGACTAGGCCGCGCGCTCGCGCCCTGCGAGCGATGCGCTTATCATCGATCTACACGTTGAATTAGCCCGCGCCGGTGCAAGCCGTCGACGAGCCGCACGCGGCTCTTCCGCCACCGACATATCACCTAGAACCACCCTCGGACCCCATGAAGGAACACCTGGCAGAACTGCTCGGCGCGTCGTTCGATACGCTCGCCGCAGACGGCACGCTCGATCGCGATGTCATCCCAAAGGTCATCGCCATCGAGACCACGCGTGACCCCAAGCACGGGGATTTCGCCTCCAATGCAGCCCTAGTCGTCGCCAAGGCGGCTTCCATGCAGCCCCGAGACCTGGCGCAGCGACTGATCGACCACCTGCCCGAGTCGGCGGCGGTCACCGCGGCGGAGATCGCCGGGCCTGGCTTCATCAACTTTCGCGTCAGCGACGATATGTTCCGACAGCTGCTGGCAGACATCCTGACCGAGGGCGAGCGCTACGCTTGCGCGGCACCGAACTCGTCGGGGCAAAGAGTCTTGCTCGAGTATGTCTCGGCAAACCCGACCGGCCCCCTGCACGTGGGACATGGGCGCCTGGCCGCCTACGGCGCCACCCTCGGCAATCTCCTGCAGACCCAGGGCCACGAGGTGCACCGCGAGTACTACGTGAATGACGCGGGACGGCAGATGCAGATCCTCGCCGCAAGCGTCTGGCTACGTTACCTCGAGCAGCGCGGCGAGGCCTTGCGCTTTCCGGCCAACGGCTACCAAGGCGACTACATCCTCACCATCGCGAGCGCCCTCGGTGAGGCGCACGGCGATGCCCTACGCCACCCGGCATCGGAGGTGCTCGGCGAGCTACCGCCGGACGAGGCGGATGGCGGTGACAAGGAGCGCTACATCGACGCGCTCATCGATCGCGCGCGCGCCCTGCTGGGCGCGGACACCTTCCAAGCCGTGCTGTCGCTGGCCCTAGATCACATCCTCGGCGACATCCGCGACGACTTAGGGAAGTTCGGCGTGCACTTTGACGAGTGGTTCTCCGAGAGGCGCCTGATGGAGGGGGAGCTCGTCGAACATGCGCTGGAGAAGCTCCAAGGCAGCGGCCAGGTGGTTGAGCGCGAGGGCGCACTCTGGTTCCGCGCTACGGCTTACGGCGACGATAAGGACCGCGTGGTTCGCCGCGACAACGGCGTCACCACCTACTTCGCCTCGGATATCGCCTATCACCTGAACAAGCGCGAACGGGGCTACGACCTGCTCCTCGACGTGCTCGGCGCAGACCACCACGGCTACGTCTCGCGGGTACGCGCCGGCCTCGAGGCAATGGGCGAGCCGCCCCAGTCGCTGGAGGTACAGCTGGTGCAGTTCGTGGCCCTCTATCGAGGCAAGGTCAAGCAGCAAATGTCCACACGCAGTGGGCAGTTCGTGACTCTGCGTGACCTACGGGATGAGGTAGGTGACGATGCCGCTCGGTTCTTCTACGTCAGCCGCGGCAACGATCAGCATCTCGATTTCGACCTCGATTTGGCGCGCGAGCGCTCCAATGAGAATCCCGTGTACTACCTGCAGTACGCGCACGCCCGTGTCTGCAGCATGGCACGCAAAGCCAGAGAAGCGGGCTACGCCTACACTGTGGAGGAGGGCTTGAAGCACACGCAGGCCCTGCAAGAGCCCGCCGAGCAGGCCATCATGCGCACGCTGGAGCGCTATCCCGAGACCCTCCGTTCGGCGGCGGAGAAACGCGCACCGCAACTGCTCGTGCACTACCTGCGCGAGCTTGCCAACGAATTCCACTCGTACTACAACGCGCACAAAGTGCTGGTGGAGGATGCCGCCGTGCGCAACGCACGTCTCACCTTGAGCCACGCGGCCCGCCAGGTGATCGCCAACGGGCTGCAGCTGCTCGGCGTGCAAGCGCCGCAGAGCATGTAGGCGCCGTGGCTCGCGATTACAAACCCCGCGGCACCAAGCAGCGCAAGGCCACTGCCGGGCGCAAGCGAGGCGGTGCCGGCGCCTCCAAGAAGGGTCGACGCGGGGGCAGTGGCAAAAGCGCGCACCGGCGCGACAGCGCACCGGGCTGGCAGTGGCTTTTAAGCGGACTCGGTGCCGGGTTGCTGGTCGCTGCCGGCGTATTCATCATCGATCGCCTGCCCGGTGGTGTCATCTACGAACGCGGTGGTCAGCCAGCACCAGCGCCAGCGGCGAGCAGCGCGGACGCCGGCGCAGAGCCTTCAAGCCCCGTCCCGAGATCCAATCCGACGCCGCCCGATAGGGACTCCCAGGCGCCGCGAGAGTACGCCTTCTACGATCTATTACCGCGCTTCGAGGTGGTGATCCCAGAGGCGCGCGAATCGGCCGTAGACACGCCGATCGAGGGTGCCACGGCAGTGCGCGAACCCGGCACCTACATCCTTCAGGCCGGCTCCTTTCGCCAACACGACGATGCTGACCGCATGCAAGCAACCCTCGCCCTACAGGGGATCGAGTCGCGCATCCAAATCGTGACGATCGACGATGTGTCCTACCACCGCGTGCGAGTCGGCCCAATTGCAGACCTCGTTCGCCTGGAGCAACTGCGCGACCAACTGCGCACGATCGACGTAGACCACCTGATCATCCGCGTAGCGAACGAAGAATGATACGAAGCCTATTAGGTGGCTTTGGGTGCTCCTTGGCAACGCTCGCCGCGCACGCCCTGACGGTAGCTGCCACGGGCGATATCATGCTGGGCACGGACTACCCGAAAAACACGCTCGACGATAGGGACGCCGCCGGCTACCTCGCTGCGGTCACGCCGAAACTGCGTACCGCCGACATCGCCTTCGGCAACTACGAGGGTGCCCTGCTGGACGGCGGCAAAGCGGAGAAACTCTGCAGCGGGCGTTGCTACTTCTTCCGCTCCCCCACACGCTACGCGCAGCTACTCGCCGATGCGGGCTACGATCTGATCAGTCTCGCCAACAACCACGCTCGAGACTTCGGTGACGACGGCCTCGCAAGCAGCCAAGCGAGCCTCGATGCGGTCTCGATCGGCCATTCCGGCCCGATCGACTCCTTCGCCATCATCGAGCGCGCAAGCCAGCGTGTCGGCATGATCGCCTACGCCCCGAACCACGAGCTCAATCCGATCCTCGATATCGCGCTGGCGCGGGAGCAGGTCAGCGCCCTGGCCGGTGAGGTGGATATCCTGATCGTGTCCTTTCATGGCGGTGGAGAGGGTCAGGACGCGCTACACGTCGCGCAGGGCATGGAAGAGTATCTGGGCGAGGAACGCGGCGATCTGCGAGCCTTCTCTCGCGCGGTCATCGATGCGGGCGCGGACCTGGTGTTGGGGCATGGCCCGCATGTTCCGCGCGGGTTGGAGCTGTATCGCGAACGACTCATCGCCTATAGCCTAGGCAACTTTGCCACCTACTACGGGATCAGCGTGAGTGGACTCAAGGGCGTAGCCCCCTTGCTGTGGGTGGAACTCGACGATGAAGGGCGCTTCGTCGCAGGCCGTATCCACTCCTACCGCCAGACCCGCCCGATCGGCCCACAGCCAGACCGCACACAAACCGCAGCCACGCTGATGCGGCGCCTGTCGACAGAGGACTTCCCGCAAAGCCCCCTACGGTGGCTAGGGGATGGGCGCATAGGGCCCTAGATCATCTAGCCATAGCTCGACCAACCGGCTCCAACGCACGCTCACTGTCTGAGGCGTGTGATCCCGTTCGCAAATCGCTCTCCTACCCTCCCAGGCGCTTTGCGGGCTGTGAAACGGGTATTGCGGCGCGCCTCGGCCCCCGTGGTGAACTGCGCCTCGCCGGTGCTGCGTCCGGCGCGGAGAACTTAGAAGACGTAACTCGATGAATGGGCGTGTGACAACACGAGCAAACTGCCTGCGGTCCGCTCGCACTGCGACGGCACTGTGGGTAACGCTCGGCCTGCTAGCGATGGGCCTCGGCGGCGCAGTGGCGGCGAAAGAGTATCCCCAAGCCACCGATATCCCGATCCGCTTCAAACACCTAACCATGGCTGATGGCCTGTCCATGAACCAGGTATACGCCACCTATCAGGACCAGACCGGCTACCTCTGGATCGCCACCGAGTATGGCTTGAACCGTTACGACGGCTATCGCTTCCGCACCTATCTGCGCGATCGTGAGGACGCAGGCTCCCTACAGGATCACTTCCTGCTCGATGTCACCGGCGATGACGCGGGCGACATATGGGTGGCGACGCGCAGCGGCGGCATAGCCCGTCTCAACCAGGACTCAGGCAAGTGGACCAGCGTCACCGCCGATGATGGCCTGCGCACGAACGACGTGCGCGCCCTGGAAGTAGCAGGAGACGGCACGGTGCTGGTGGGCCACAAGGGTGGTGGACTTGATCAGTACGAACCGCGCACCGGCAAGGTCATCCACCACTTCGACAACTTCGACGGCGACGCGGCGCAAGTCGACGACGACTTCGTCCACGCCATCCTCCCAGACCTCGACAACTCCGCCTGGGTAGGCACGGACAATGGCCTATATCGCGTTGATCTAGACTCCGGACGCATCGGGCGCGTTCCCCTCGCAAGCGCTCTTGAAACGGCCTTTGGCAAGAAGTCCTCTGTCACCACGATTCGTGTCCGCGCGATCATGCGCGACCGTCAGGGGCAGCTCTGGGTAGGCACGCGCGGAGCGGGCCTATTCGTGGTCGGCCGCGACGGCAAGGTAGCGGAGCACTTCTACGCCGCCGGCAAGACCCACGGTGGTCGTGGCAACCTGTCGCACAACTGGGTCGCCGCACTGCTACAGGATCGCGCTGGTCGAATTTGGGTCGCCACCAAAGGCGGCTTGAACCTCTATCGCCCGGCCCGAGCGTCATTCTCGAGCTACGTGCCCGACAGCGCAGATCCCACGAGCTTGTCGAACATCCGCCTACAGTCGCTGATGGAAGACCACACGGGACTGCTCTGGGTTGGGACGAAAACTAACGGCCTCAGCTACTTCAACCCCCGCTCGTGGGCTTTCGGTCACTATCAACCAGCCGCCAATGATCAGCGCAACTCGCGCGTTGTGACCTCCTTCGCCGAAGTCGGCGGCGATCTGTGGATGGGCACCTTTGGCGATGGTATCCATAAGCTAACCCGCGACATGGAAGGTGGCTATATCCGCCGCGACGAGGCCCTCGACCTTGACCTCGGCGACAGCTCCGTCATGACCCTCAGCAGCTCAGCTGACGGCAGCGTGTGGGTGGGTCTGATGCGCGGGGGCGTCAGCCGCGTGCAGCCGGGAACCGGTCAAGTGCAACGCTGGGTTCACGATCCGAAGAACCCTCAATCGATCAGTAGCAATGCCATCATGAGCGTCTTCGAGGACAGCCGCGGCGTGCTCTGGGCGGGCACCTTCGGCGAGGGCGTAAACCGCATCGGCCGCGACGGCAAGCTGCGTCGAATCACAACCGCAGAAGGCCTCTCGGACAACGTCGCGCAGGTCATTCGCGAGGACGGTGCCGGGCGCATTTGGGTGGGAACGGACAGCGGCGGCCTCAATATGCTGAACGCCAACGGCGATGTCCTCGGCGTCCTGCGCAGCAACCCCAATGCCGCCGACTCTCTTGCGAGTGATTCGATCTACACGATCTACGCAGACGGCGACGTGCTGTGGGTGGGGGGACGCAGCGGCCTGGATCGCGTGTCCGTGCGTGGCAAAGATCCCTCGACGTTCACCTATCGCAACTACGACAAGGACGATGGTCTGTCAAACAGCACCGTCTACGGTGTCCTGCGCGATCGCAGTGGCCAACTATGGCTAAGCACCAACTACGGCCTGAACCGCTTCAACCCCGAGACAGGTGCCGTGCGCAGCTTCCACCTCGAGCACGGCCTTCAGGGCGAGGACTTCAACCAAACCGCGTATCTACGCTTGCGCGACGGCACCCTAGTCTTCGGCGGTAACAACGGCTTCAACGCCTTCTTGCCCGAGCGGCTGCAGCTCAATCAGGTGCCGCCACGGACCGTGTTCACCAGCATCAGCAAGCTGAACATACCCATCGACACGCCGCCGAGTGCCCTGGAAAATCTCAGCCTCGGTTACCGCGATGACGTGCTAACGATTGAGTTCGCTGGCCTCGACTTCGCCGCCCCTGATCGCAACCAATACGCCTACCGCCTAGATGGCTTCGATGCCGATTGGGTGTCCAAGGGTGCCGTGCGCCGCGCCACTTACACGAACCTGGACAAGGGCCGATACGTCTTCCAAGTCCGCGCTCGAAACGCGGATGGCTTCTGGAGCGAGGATCCCCTGGAGCTGCCTATCGTCGTAGAGCCGGCACCCTGGGAGACCTGGTGGGCTTACCTCGCGTACGCCCTAGGGGCAGTCGGTGCCTTGTACCTACTGCTGCGCATCCAGCGTGAGAAGTTGAAGCGCGAGGAGCAGTACCGCATCCGCCTAGAGCACGAGGTGGACGAGCGAACGCACGAACTCGCTGAGCGTGCAGAAGAGCTGCGCTCGCTGAACGAGAAGCTCAAGGAGTCCTCGTTCACCGATCCGCTAACCGGCTTGAACAACCGCCGCTTCCTGTTCGACGGGATCTCAGGCGAGATCAAGTCCGTCGGGCGACAGTACGAGACCCAGCACGATCCGGAGCAGCCGGAGGGGTTGGTGTTCGTGATGATCGACCTCGATCACTTCAAGCCCGTCAACGACTCCTACGGCCACGCCGCTGGCGACAGCCTGCTCCTGCAGATAACGCAGGTACTCAAGGACACGGTGCGCGACGGGGATTGGATCATCCGTTGGGGCGGCGATGAATTCCTCGTCGTTGGCAAGCTGTTGCCGGGAGACCCGGTGCAACAGCTGCCTCAGCGTATCTCGAGCGCCGTCGCCAACTCCCTGTTCCCAGTCGGCAACGGGCGCGTCGCGCGCACCTCTACTTCGATCGGCTACGCGCGCTACCCGTTCGTGCAGGGCGCCCCAGGCCATTTATCCTGGGAGCAGGTGCTCAACGTCGCCGACCACGCGATGTACCAGGCGAAGGAACAGCGCAACACGCACGTGGGCTTCGAGGCCACCGACGCGACCCTAGAGTGCGAGGATCTGCTCGCCGCCATGAGCCGCGACCCCCTAGCCCTCGTGGAGCAGGGGATACTGAACGTGCTGCGCCCGCCTCCACCCGCCGAGACGAGCGATCAGCAGTCCGCCTAACCCTCGTCCGGGCTCTGGCGTAGATCGACTTCCAGGGACTTCAGCTTGCGGTACAGGTGCGTGCGCTCCATGCCCACACGCTTGGCCAGCAGCTGCACCTTACCGCCACACAGCTGCAGCTGTTGCTGTAGGTAGGCGCGCTCGAATTGCTCGCGCGCCTCGCGCAGTGGCAAGGCCAGCAAATCCTGCTTGACCAGCGGTTCGTTCTCGGGCCCATCCGTGGCCAGCTGCGCTTCCACCTCGTCCAAGGAGATAGTCTCTTCACCTCCAAGAATCAATAGGCGCTTGACGAGATTGTGAAGCTCCTGGATGTTACCCGGCCAGGGGTAGTTCCGCAGTCGATTCTGGGCTGCAACATTGAAGCGCCGGAAGGGTAAGCTCTCATGCTCCACAAGGAAATCCACGTGGTGACGCAGCAGCTCTGGCACGTCTTCCGCATAGTCGCGCAGGGGCGGCACGTGCACAGGCACCACGTTGAGGTGTGCTAACAGATCCGATCGGACACGATCGCGCTGCCGCTCGAACCCCTTGCCGATCGAGGTAACGATGCGCGCAGTGACGGCAACCGTGTCACGCGTGCCTAGGCGCTCGAAGCCACCGCGCTCCAACACCCCAAGCAAAAGGCGTTGCGCGGAGGGCGTGAGCTCCTGCAGCTCGTTGATAAATAAAACACCTTCGTTAGCTTGCTCGATTAAACCGGGTGCATCGCCTCCCCGGCCGAAGATCTGCTCCTCAGCGTTGCCATCGGTGATGGCACCGGCCGCCAGCTGTACGAAGGGCCCCTCGTTGCGCGCGCTGAGCGCATGGGCGTAACGCGCGAGCGATTCTCGACCGCTCCCCGGCTCCCCCACGATCATCAGCGGCGCATCGTGGCGAACGACTCGTTTGATCTGCTCGCGTAGCAAGGCCACGACTTGGCTCTTGCCCACCGGCCCGCTGGTGCGGTCGGGCATGATCGCGCGCGCGGGCTTACGCCGCGTGCGCCCGTCTTGCAAGGCGGCTTGCACCGTCGACAGCAAGCGATGCAGGGAGAGCGGTTTCTCCACGTAGTCGAACGCGCCGAGGCGCGTGGCTTCCACGGCGGTATCCACCGTGCCATGGCCAGACATCATCACTACAGGAAACTCGAGCAGACCTTCGTCGCGCCAAGCGCGCAGGAGACTGATGCCGTCCGTTTCCGGCATCCAGATATCCAGCAGCACAAGGTCGGGCGTGGCCTGATCGCGTGCGCTACGGGCCATCGTCGCGTCCCCAGCGACATCGACCTCGTAGCCCTCCTCCTCGAGGATCTCCTGCAGTGTCTCCCTGATGTCCGCCTCGTCGTCCACTACTAGAACGCGGGCAGCACTCATTTTTGACCTCTCATCGCGGGCGAGCGCCGGTTTCGCCCCTGTTCTACGTATTGATGGCTCTCACAGCCGAACGTGCGCTCCCCGATTCCCCCAGGGTTGGCGCGCGATAATCCTCGGCTCCGGCAGCGAGGCGAGCAGCGGCGTAGGCGCGGGCATCGGCGTCGCGGGGCAGCACGATGCTGACCCAGGCGCCTTCTCCCGACGGCATGTCGCCAAGTTCGATCCCCCCACCATGTTCTTCCACTATCTTGCGCACGATCGCAAGCCCGAGCCCAGTTCCCTTCTCCTTGGTCGTCACGTAGGGCTCGAAAACATGAGCCACGCTCGGCAGCTGAAACCCATGACCGTTGTCCTCTACGCGAAATTTTACGAAGTCGTGACCGTCTTCTTGCTGCAGCGCGGTGCGGAGGCGAATACACCCATCTGTGCGCTCCGATAGGGCCTCGACCGCATTGGTGATCAGATTGTGCAGGATCTGACGCAGACGGTCGCCGTCGGCCTCCGCCAGCGGTAGGCCAGGGTCGGTCATCACCTCCACCCGGACCGGCAGCTCACGATCCCGGTAGAGCTCCACTACCTCGGCCACGATTCGATTCACGTCGACGAGGCTGAGATTCAGCTCGGGCGCGCGAGCGTAGTCGCGGAACGCATCCACCATTCCGCGCATCGCATCGACCTGCTGGATAATCGTGTGCGTGGCGCGATCGAGCACGGCCATCTCGTCACCACCGTCGTCAGCCTGCAGATAGCGACGGCGCACCCGCTCGGCGGAAAGCTTGATCGGCGTCAGCGGGTTCTTGATCTCATGCGCGAGACGCCGCGCCACCTCACCCCAGGCCGCATCGCGCTGCGCGCGCATCAGGCGGGTCACCTCATCGAACACCCACACGGTGCCCTGGGCTTGGGGATCGTCGCCCGGTAGGGTCACGCTCGCACACATGAGGACGCGCGGCCCGCGCTCCCCGGTGAAAGCGATCTGCTCGCGCCAGGAGCGGCGCCCGGCGGAGAAGTGCTCTTGCGCCACTTGCAGCAAGCGCTCGAGGGCCACGGATGAGCCCGGCGGTGCCTTCAGGCGCTGCCCAGGCACGATCGTAATGCCGAGGATCGTCTCCGCTGCGGTGTTGGCCACTCGAACCCGTTGATCCGGCTCGAGGGCGATGACGCCGGTAGAGAGGCTCGCCAGGATGGTGCTGAGCTTACCGCGCTCGCTCTCCGCCGCTTGGCGCGAACGCTGGGCCAGGGCCTGGGCGTGGCCCAGGCGCTCGGTCATGTCGTTGAACGAGTTGACCAGAAAGCCTATGTCGTCACGCGTCGGCACAGGCAGCTTGCGCGAGAAGTCACCCTGGGCCACCGCCTGCGTTCCCGCTACGAGATCCTGAATCGGCGCCACCACCCGGCGCGCGGCGAAGATGGCGCCCCAAACCGCACTCAACGCCGACAGCAGCAGCACAAGGGTCAGGGTGAGGGCAAAGCTGAACTTCAGGGGTTGGCGCAGATAGTCGGAGCGCGCGTAGGCCGTGTAGGCCCCTTGCACCGTCTCTGCGAGTTCGGCGAAACGCTCGGGCACCGAGAACACCCCAACCAGCACGCGGTGTTCACCGGTCGTCGGGGCGTCCATATGCACGGCTGTGCGCACCAGCAGGCCGCCCGCGGCTTGCGGTTCCACCTCCACGAAAGCTTCACCCTCGCGCAGGGGCGGCAAGGATGGTGCGCTAAGGGGCACAGTCTGCTCCGCTAGATTGGGCAAGGCCGCGCTCAAAGCGAGAATGCGCCCGGAGGAACCGAGCACTGTGAGTTCCTGCGCGCCGAAACGCTCGCGCAGGCGATCCAGCTCGCCGTAGAGCTCTACGTCCTCAAGTCCAGCCAGGGTCTCGGCCATGTCCAAGGTGGTGGCCCGGAACTCGTCCTTTCGCGCATCCAGGGCCAAGCGTGCGAGCGCCAAAGCCTTACTGAGCCCCTGACCAACATCGTCGTCGAACCAGCTATCGATGCCCCGGGTGATGAACTGCAGAGAGAAGGCGAAGACGATGAGCACCGGCAGCAGAGATAGCACGGCGAAGATCGACACCATGCGCACCTTCAGGCGCGAGCCCGCCTCGCCACGGGCGTACTCGCGCGCCAATCGCACCAGCGCAAATAGAATGAGCAGGCACATGACGGCCACGCCCATCGCCGTACTGGCCAAGATTACGAGCTGGGTCTGTCCGAACTGGCCGCGGTTTTGGGTGCTTTCGGCAAGCAGGGCGAGGGAGCCGAGGAGCATAGCGACGCCGAACACCGCGCCGAGGGTCGTAAGGAGTCGTCTTAGTCTGCGGACGTTAGTCGCCATATGAACCAATTACTCGCCAGCCGCCAATCGTCGAACAGCGAGGCGAGGGTGCTGATCGGCACGGGCAGGCGTTGCCGATCGAGCACGGCGCGGATACGCATTTCGTACGCGGATCCGTCGCGCAGTAACCCGTCGTCGATCACCGGCAGATCGCGCAGATCGCCGAGTTCTTCGCGGGCGTCCTCCAGCGTGGCGAAGGAGCCCTGCTCCCCGCTGTTCACATTGCGAACCACGTAGCGGTCGCTAAGCGCATGGTAGGACAAGGTGTAGCGCTGGCGCAGGCTAGCCACGGTGCGATCGGGCAGGAAGCGTCGATTCCGCTCCACCTCAATCTGAATCACCAGGTCTAGGGTCACGCCGCTGCGCAGGGCGTCTTCAGCGCCGTCCGGTAGGTCGTAGTGGATCTGGGCGTTGAGAAAAACGACCCCGTCTCGCAAGGACGTGTAGGCCGAGCGCACCTCGAAGTTGCCAGCAGCCTCGGCGGTGCTGGCAACGCCGAGCAGGCCGAAGAGCAGCCACCCGAGAAGTCCGACCACCGCCCAACCGTAGCGCACACGCGACGGCCCGTGCGTCGATTGCGACGCCGCGGACTCAAGGCCGAGAGTGGTAGCGATTGCGTAAGCAGTGGTCATCGAACGCGATTCAGCTCAGGGTTTCAACAGCGAAGCATAATAGAAGCCGTCCATGTCGTCCTCTCCAGACATGATTTGACACCCGTAGGCTGTTTTTCGCGCCCCATAGAGGGTCAGACGCTCCACCTCAACATCGCTCATTTCCCTCAAGAAATCGCTGACCACCGCATCGTTTTCGCACTTCAGCACCGAACAGGTGATGTAAAGCAAGCGCCCGCCAGGGGCGAGCAAGGGCCACAGTTTGCGCAACAGCAAGGCCTGCATGTTCGCCAGCTGCGCAAGGTCGTCGTGACGACGCAACAACTTTATGTCCGGATGTCGCCGGATAACCCCGCTAGCCGAGCACGGCGCATCGAGCAAAATACGATCGAATGGACGGCCATCCCACCATGCCTGGGGGTCGCCAGCATCCGCCGCCAGACGGCGACTGCTTGCGCTCTGACACAACCTCAAGCGCGCCAACGTCTCGTCCACCTGCTCCAGCCTGTGAGCTGAGACATCGATGCTCAGCAATTCGACATCCGGCACGGTCTCCAGCAGGTGAGCGCTCTTGCCCCCGGGCGCCGCGCAGGCGTCGAGGACGCGCGCCCCAGGCGCCGCTTGCAGCGCGGGCGCGGCATACTGCGCAGCGGCGTCTTGCACCGACACCTCGCCCTCATCGAAGCCCGGCAGAGCGTGCACATCCACTGCCGACTCGAGGCATAACGCGTGGCTCAGGGTGGGGTGCACACGCGCCTTCAACCCCGCTCGCGCCAACCACTGCTCGCGGGTCGTTCGCCGGGCATTGACCCTCAGCCACATGGGCGCCTGCGTGCGCGACGCCAGGGCCAAAGCTGGCCAGTCCTCTGGCCAATCCTCACGCCAGCGCGCTAACCACCACTGCGCCAGCGCGTGGTGAGCGGGTGGATGTGCCGACACGGCGGCGTCTAGCGCGGCGCGTTCCCGGTCGTAGCGGCGCAGCACGGCGTTGACGAGTCCGGCAGGGCCCTTGCCAAGCTCAGCACGCGCGGCCGCGACCGTCTCCCCCACCGCGGCATGGGCGGGCACCGCCAGGTGCTCCAGCTGACACAATCCGACGCACAGGAGCGCCTCGAGCAGATCAGCGTCCTCGCGCAGGGGTTTGCCCAACAGTTTCGTCAACAGGAAGCGGTAGCGCTCCCAGTAGCGTATGGTGCTGAAGACTAAGGTTCGATAGAAAGCGCGATCGCGCGGAGCCTCGATGGCGGTCGCATACTCGGGAAGCAGGCGGCTTAGGGAGCGCCCGTCGCGGGACACACCCGTCACCGCTCGCGCCGCCAGCAGTCGCACGTGTGCAGCAGGTCCCAGCGTGGCCCCACCCTTAACGGGCCCACGCGTTCCGGTCTTGCGACGGCGCCGACTGGATCCCTTAGGTGGCTCGGGCGCGCTCACTTCAGGCGTCGGTGAAGCAGCGGCGTCGCATTGATGAACTCAGCGGCCGAGACGGGCTTTCGGCCCGGCGCCTGGAGCCTGGTGATCCTCAGAAGGCCATCACCGGTCACCACGTCGATACCCTCTCGGCCTTGCCTGCTGACCGTGCCCGGCACCAGCGACGGGGCATGGCCAGGGGATGAGATCGCACTCGCGGCCCAGATCCGCAGGGGCCCCACCTCCTCGTCCAGACCGGTTTGACACACGGGCCAGGGCACAAAGGCGCGCACGCGGCGCTCGAGGACGAGCGCTGGCTCCCTCCAGTTGATCACGGCTTCCGCCTTGCTCAGTTTGTGCGCATAGGTGACGTTGTCAACATCTTGCGCTTTCGGCTCCAACGCGTACTCAGATCGCCTCAGCGCCTGCACAGTCTCGACCAACAAGGGTGCGCCGAGCGCCGCGAGGCGATCGTGCAGACTCGCCGCTGTGTCCGTCGCCTCGATCGGTGTTTCGCCCACTCGATATACAGGACCCGCATCGAGTTCCAAGACCACGCGCATGATGGCAACGCCCGTCTGTGAGTCGCCAGCTTCGATCGCCCGTTGAATTGGGGCAGCCCCGCGCCAGCGTGGCAGGAGTGAAGCGTGGACGTTGAGGGTCTCGCGCTTGGGCACGTCGAGCACCGCCTGGGTGAGCAGCTGGCCGTAAGCGACCACCACCAGCACATCGGGCTCCAACGCGACCAGGGTCGACAGGTCGTCGCGGATCCGCGACGGCTGGTACACGGGCAAATCGTGCGCCTGGGCGCACTGCTTGACGGGCGGAGCCTGCAGCTTCTTGCCACGCCCAACGCGGCGGTCAGGTTGGGTGTACACGCCCACCACGGGCAAACCGGCCGCCACCAGCGCCTCCAGCGTCGGCACGGCGAAGTCGGGCGTCCCGGCGAAGACGATGCGAGGCACAGTCATGGGGGTGTGGCGCCGACCAAGCTCACGCTTGCACAGTAGCTCAGGGCGATCACCGGGAAGATGCTAGCCCCTAACCAGCGCTCGCAGCAGCGACCTTGCGTGACTTCTCCAAGCGCTTTCGAATGCGCGAGCGCTTGAGCTCCGAGAGGTAGTCCACGAAGAGTTTGCCTTCCAGGTGATCCATCTCGTGCTGAATGCAGACCGCAAGCAGGCCCTCAGCCTCCATCTCGAAGGTCTCACCGTCGCGATCTAGGGCTCGCACGCGAATGCGCTCGGCGCGCTCGACCGTCTCGTAAGATCCGGGCACTGACAGGCACCCCTCCTCGCCGGTACGTACACCGTCGCGCTCGATGATCTGCGGATTGATGAGCGTCACTGGCTGAGAGTGATCCTCGGTGACGTCGGCAACCAGCAGCCGCTTGTGGACATTCACCTGGGTGGCAGCGAGACCGATTCCCGGGGCCGCGTACATGGTCTCGAACATGTCGTCGATCAACCGACGGATGCCCTCGTCGACCTGCTCGATAGGCTGTGCTTTGGTTCGCAGCCGACTGTCGGGATATTCAAGTATCGTGAGGATTGCCATAATCGTGCCTGGATTGGACGTAATCGAACGGCGGCGGGTAGCTCTTGCACCGCTATCATCCTACCGCTTCGCTATGCGGAGGGTGGGTACGCCGACGCCAGCGTTCAAGAGTGTGCCGCCTGCAGGGATAGGCTGCCGCTGACTGGGTACATTGTATCAGTCGATCGGATCGTGACCGCAGCCCGAAGGGCCGCGCAGTAGGAGCTACGTATTAAGATGCGCCTGGTGTTGATCGCCGCCTCCGCGGCCGCCCTCGCTATCACCTCAGCATGCGGCACCTTCGGCGGTTCGTCCGGAGAGCCGGAAGAAGCGGCGCCGGTGGCACGCACCTACACGCCGCCGCCTGCCCCCCCGCGTAACCAACCGGCCCCGCCACCGGTGCGCCAGGCGACTAGCGGTGGCGGCGGTAGCCGTATTCCGCTCGCAGACGATGCACCGGATACCTACGTGGTGGTGCGCGGCGACACCCTGTGGGACATCTCCGAGAAATTTCTGGCAGAACCCTGGCGCTGGCCAGAGATTTGGTACGTCAACGAGCAAATCGAGAACCCGCACCTTATCTTTCCGGGTGATCGCCTGACGCTGATCTACGTCGACGGTGTGCCGCAGCTGCGCCTCGACCGCGGGGCACTTGCGCAATCGACGCTGAAATTGTCCCCCCAGATACGCCGTTCGTCGCTTGATGATGCGATCACGACCATCCCGTATGAAGTCATAGCCCCGTTCCTCACCCGACCGACGGTCCTCACCAAGAGTCAGATCAATCGAGCGCCCTACCTGCTGCAGCTCCAGGGCGAGCACCTGATCGGCGGCCAGGGGCTGCGTGCGTACGTCCGCGGAAAGGGCCTTTCCCGGGGAGCGACCTTCTCGCTCATGCACGTTGGGGACCGATACGTTGACCCAGACACGGGACGCACGCTCGGTCGCGAAGCCCTCTACGTCGGCCAAGCGCAAGTAGAGCGCGAGGGGGATCCGGCCACCGTGCTACTCACGGAAAGCACCCGCGAGGCGCTTGCCGGTGACATTTTGCTGCCCCTCGATACGGATATACCCCTGTACTTCTATCCGACGGTGCCCAACGAGCGCATCCAGGGGAGCATCGTAGATGTGGTCGACGGTGTATCGCTCATCGGTCAATACCAGGTGGTAGTGCTTAATCGCGGCGGCGATGATGGCTTGCAGCAGGGACACGTGCTCGAGGTCTTCCAGCGCGGCGAGAAGGTGCGCGATCGCTTCCGTGGCGGCCCCTTCAACAGCGTTCGCCTGCCTCAGGAGTACGCCGGGCGCGTCCTCGTGTTCCGGGTGTTGGACGAGATCAGCTACGCGCTGGTCATGAGCGCCACGAGCGAGATGCGCGTAGCAGATATCGTGCGTACGCCGGGCGAAGCCAGCGACGAGGAACTGCGCGAAGAGCGGCGGATGGCTCGCCGCAAGAAATCAGCCCGCTAGGGCATCGCCTCGAGAATCCGGCGAAGGCGCCTAGTAATGAGCGCCTCAGCTTTGAGGCTACGTGCTCCACACTGGGGAGCATGGACGCGAACGATCTTTCCGCGCGTGCGAGTGACCACATCACCGCTTGGCTGTTGCTGGCGGCAACACCGGGTATCACCCGCCGCTTGCCCGCCATTCGCCGTGAGCTCGACGATCCTCTCAGCCTGTGGACCCAACCGCGCAGCGTCTGGCAGGCCCTCGGGTTAGGCGCGAAGGCCTGCCGCTGGCTGGCGCGACCCGACCGCGCGTGCGCGGACAGCACCCTGCGCTGGCTCCGAGCAAACCCAGAGAAGCGCCGCGTACTGACCTGCATAGATGACGCCTACCCGCAGCTGCTGCTCGCCACCGCCGATCCGCCCCTCCTCCTCTTGAGCGAAGGCCCCAGCAGCGGCCTTGCTGAGCCCATGCTGGCCATGGTGGGTTCGCGCCAGGCATCGCCTCCCGGCGTGGAGCTCGCCAACAGCTTTGCGCACACACTAGCCGGGGCGGGGTTTACGATTATCAGCGGGCTTGCGCACGGCATCGACGGAGCCAGCCACCGCGGGGCACTGAGTGCAGGCGGCCGCACGGTGGCGGTACTCGCCACCGGCCCCGACCGCGTCTATCCGCCAGATCATCATGCGCTGTCTCAGGCGATCGCGAACCGAGGCCAGCTCCTGAGCGAATTCACTCCGGGCACTCCAGCCCTGCGGCACCACTTCCCGCAGCGCAACCGCATCATCGCCGGCGCGGCCGTGGGCACCCTCGTCGTTGAGGCCGCCGAACGGTCCGGCAGTCTGATCACCGCCCGCCTCGCCAACGAAGCGGGCCGCGAGGTGTTTGCGATCCCTGGATCGGTGCGTTGCCCGACCACTCGCGGCTGCCATCTTCTGCTTCGCGACGGGGCGGTCTTGGTGGAACGACCCGACGACGTGGTACACGCGCTACCAGCGCTCCTCGGGGCCCTATGTCCCGCGCCAGAACGCGCCGCAACAAGCGGCTCCTCAGGGCCAGAACTCGCTGACACGTTACCGCCACAAAGTGGAAAGGTTATCGACAACTTAGGCCACGATCCCGCCACCATCGAGCAGATCGCCGCCCGCAGCGGATTGACGACGGAGACCCTTTGCTCCATCCTGCCGGCATTAGAAGTCCGAGGCTTCGCCTGCCGCTTTGCGGACGGCCGTTACGCCCTGCTCTCTCGCCAGGAATAAGGTCGCGATGAAGGAAGACGTTCTCGACGTCCTGATGTATTTGTTCGAGGCCTATCTCGACGCTGATCCACAGCCCGAGCCAGACCGCGACGCACTGCGCGGAGAGCTGGAGAAAGCCGGCTTTGGCCGCCTAGAGATCGACCATGCCCTAGAGTGGTTGGATGGTCTCAGCGAAGAGACCGCCGATGACGGGGCGCACCCCGTCACTGATCGCGCCATTCGCGTTTTCAGCGACGAGGAATGCGAGCGTCTGGACGTTCAATGCCGCGGCTACTTACTCTACCTTGAGCACGTGGGCATTCTCTCCGCCGCCCAACGCGAACTCACGATTGACCGCATTATGGCCCTCGGTAGCGAGGTCGATGTGGAGCAAATCAAGTGGGTTGTGCTGCTCGTCCTCTTCACCCAGCCGGGCCAGGAAGTGGCCTATGCGCGGATGGAGGACTTGATTTTCGAAGAGGGAACGGCAATCGTCCATTGAGGAAGGCTGCTCGCCCCAAAGCATCGACCCTGAACCGCGGCACCTGCCGCGGTTTGCGTTTTAGTGGTCGGTAAACCCCTTTCATTCGAGAGCTGAATCGAAGCGATGCCAAAGCACCTGGTCGTCGTCGAGTCCCCGGCGAAAGCCAAGACCCTGAAGAAATTTCTGGGCAAGGACTACGACGTACTCGCCTCCTACGGTCACGTCCGTGACCTCGTGCCCAAGGAAGGTGCCGTCGATCCGGCGAATGACTTCGCTATGCGCTACGAGGTAATCGAGCGCAACCAGAAGCACGTGGACGCAATCGCACGTGCCCTGAAGAAGGCTGACGCCCTGTACCTCGCCACTGACCCGGACCGCGAAGGGGAAGCCATCTCCTGGCACCTTGCGGAACTGCTGGGCGAACGTGGCCTACTGGAAGACCGCGACGTCCAGCGCGTAGTTTTCCACGAGATCACCGAGCGCGCGATCCAAGACGCGGTGGCCAATCCCAAGGGTCTCTCCCTCGAGCTGGTAGACGCCTACAAGGCACGGCGCGCCCTGGACTACCTGGTCGGCTTCAACCTCTCGCCCCTGCTCTGGCGCAAGATTCGCGGCGGCTTGTCCGCCGGGCGCGTGCAGAGCCCGGCGCTGCGCATGATCGTAGAGCGCGAGCTCGAGATCGAGAAGTTCGTTTCGCGCGAGTACTGGTCGATCGAGTCGCGCCTCGACAAAAACTCAACCAATTTCATCGCCCGCCTAACGGAATTCAACGGTACTAAGGTGGAGCAGTTCACCTTCACCGATGCCGAAGGCACGATGAGGGCTGTAAAGGCGATTGAGGACGCCGCCGCCGGCGAAATGATGGTGGCCAACGTCACCAAGAAGCAGCGCCGCCGCAACCCCGCGCCGCCCTTCACAACCTCGACGATGCAGCAGGAGGCCTCGCGCAAGCTCGGCTTCGGCGCCCAGCGCACCATGCGCACGGCGCAAAAGCTGTACGAGGGCATCGACATCGGCCAGGGCTCTGTGGGTCTGATCACCTACATGCGTACGGACTCCGTCTCCCTCGCCCAGGAGGCGCTTACGGAGCTGCGCGAGGTGATCACCGGTCGCTACGGCGCCAGCGAGGTCCCCGAGTCGCCACGTGCCTTCAAGACGAAATCGAAGAATGCCCAGGAGGCGCACGAGGCCATTCGCCCAACCTCTTCGGCCAGAATTCCGGCAGACCTGCGCCAGTACCTAGACGACGATCAGTTCCGTCTCTACGAGCTGATCTGGAAGCGCACGGTGGCATGTCAGATGGAGCAGGCGCTCTACGACACGGTCAGCGTCGACCTCGCCGCCGGCCCGCACAAGCTTCGTGCCAGCGGCTCCACCCTGGTCAAACCCGGCTTCCTCGCCGTGTATCAGGAAGGCCAGGATGACATGGTGGAGGAGGGCGATCGCATCCTGCCGCCGCTCGAGAAGGGCGACGCGGTGAAGCTAATCGAGATGTTGCCGGAGCAACACTTCACCGAGCCACCGCCGCGCTACACGGAAGCCTCGCTAGTGAAGGCGCTGGAAGAGCACGGTATCGGCCGTCCCTCCACCTACGCGTCGATCATCTCCACTCTGGTCTCTCGCGAGTACGTGGAGCTGGAACGTCGCCGTTTCACGCCCACGGATGTGGGTCGGGTGGTCGCGCGATTCCTCACCGAGCACTTCGAGCGCTACGTGGATTACGACTTCACGGCACGGCTCGAAGACGAGCTCGACGATGTCTCCCGCGGCGAGCGCGACTGGGTGCCGCTCATGCACGCCTGGTGGAAGGCGTTCAAGGAGCAGGTGGACCAAGGCAAGGACATCGACCGCAGCCAGGCCATCCAAGCCCGCGAGATCGGCACGGATCCGAAGAGCGGTCGTCCCGTGAGCGTGCGCCTCGCCCGCTACGGACCAGTGGTGCAGATCGGCACCAAGGACGATGAGGAGAAGCCGAAGTTCGCCGGCCTGCGGCCGGGCCAGAAAATGGAGACGATCACCCTCGAGGAAGCACTCGAGCTGTTCAAGCTGCCGCGCAATCTAGGGGAGACTCCAGAGGGCGAGGCGGTCTCCACGAATATCGGGCGCTTCGGCCCCTACGTGAAGTACGGCAGCAAGTACGTCTCGATCAAGGAAGACGACGACCCCTACACGATCGAGCTTCCCCGGGCCCTCGAGCTCATCGCCCAGAAGAAGCACGAGGACGCGAACCGCACCATCGCCGACTTTGGTGTCGACAACATCAAGATCCTGCGTGGCCGCTACGGTCCCTACATCACCGACGGCAAGAAGAACGCCAAGGTGCCCAAGGACCGAGAGCCCGAGTCGCTGACGCTCGAGGAATGCCAGGAGCTCATCACGGCGGCTCCCGAACGCGGTAAGCGGCGCGGCGCCAGCAAGAAGACTAAGGCGGCGACCGCGGTGGCCGCCACCGCGGCGAATGACGACGACGCCGGTGGCCGTCAGCGCGAGGCCGCACGTCGCAAGACCACCACCACGCGCAAGAAGACGGCGACCAAGAAAAAGGCCGCTTCGAAGAAGAAGACGACCAGCAAGAAAAAGGCCGCGAGCAAGAAGAAGACCGCGGCGAAGAAAAAAACCGCCAAGTCGTCGAGCGACGGCGAGTGAAGGAGCCTTCGGGCGTGGCGCTCCAGGCGCTGCGCCCGTTCCACCTCGCCCTGCCCGTGCACGACCTAGCCGAGGCTCAGGCGTTCTACGGCGACCTCTTAGGTTGCTCCTGTGGCCGCACCGGCTTGCGGTGGATAGACTTCGACTTCTTTGGCCACCAGCTCACGGTGCACCTAACAGATACGCAAGTCGGCCCTGAGTCGACCAACCCCGTCGATGGCGAACAGGTACCGACGCGTCACTTTGGCGTAGTCCTCGCGATTCCCGCTTGGGATGCCCTCGCCGCGCGCCTGAGCGCCGCTCAAACGAGCTTCCTGATCGCTCCGACCACCCGCTTCGCCGGCACCGGTGCAGAGCAGCGAACGATGTTCTTTCGCGACCCCAGCGGCAACGCCCTGGAATTCAAAGCCTTCGCGGACGACAGGCAGATCTTCGCCACCGATTAAGCGGCCTAGCCGAGCCAGCCCCCGACCGCTTGCACGACGAGCGCGACGGCGATGACGGCCATCACGCCCCAGGTCACGGCCATCCCCAGGAAACGGCGTTGGGTCACGCCAGCGGAGCTGCTCAGTCCCGATGCGTGAGCGATCCGCGCGATCGTGAAGACCGCCCCAGCCGCGTGCACTGCCCACGCCGCCGCGCCGTTGAGCTCGAACAGCAGGAGTAAGAGCAGCGCCACGGGAATGGTCTCGACGGCGTTGCCATGGGCGCGGACGGCCAGCTCCAGGTCGCGGTTGCCACCCGTGCCCACGCCCACTTTGTGGCGCCGTCGGTTCATGCTCACGCGCGCGCCTAGCACCAGCATCAGGAGCGTGCAAAGGCCGGCGTAGAGACCGGTGATGAGCGGAATATGAATGGGCATGAGGCCGGTGGACTCCCTGTCAGCGGGCGCTGGATGTGCAGCATCTGGGCTGCATGATGCCCTGCCCTCGCGCCTCGGGGCCAGTCACACCTCACCGTAGCGGAAGCAGGACTGGAGGTGGTCTTTCACCATGCCGGTCGCCTGCATGTGGGCGTAGACCGTGGTGGTCCCAAGAAACGTAAATCCCTCCGCCTTGAGGGCCTTGGCGAACCGGTCGGACAGGGCGGTGCTGGCGGGCACTTGGCCGGTGTGTTTCCAGCTGTTGCGAATGGGTTCGCCATCGACGAAATCCCACTGCCAGTTGGCGAAGCTACCGTAACGCGCCTGCACGTCGAGGAAGGCGCGCGCGTTGCCGATAGCGGCTTCGATCTTGGCCCGGTGACGCACGATTGAGGCGTCCTGCAGGAGCTTCTCTACGCGCTTCGGCGTATAGCGCGCCACTTTCACCGGGTCGAAACCAGCGAAGGCGCGGCGATAGCCCTCACGCTTGCGCAGGATGGTGATCCAACTGAGCCCCGCTTGGGCGCTCTCTAGGGTCAGGCACTCGAATAGGCGGGCGTCATCGCGCACGGGCACTCCCCACTCCTCATCGTGGTAAGCCACGTAGCCCTCGCCCCCGAGACACCAGGGGCAACGCTCGCGCCCATCTTCTCCAGCTACTGCGCCTCGCTTCGCCATTGGCGACCTTCTTTCGACACTTCAACAACAAACGGGCCCGCGAATGATCACACTCGCGAGCCCGTTTACGGCGAGGCCTGTCGTGCGCAGCACCTGCGGGTGGACTGCGCCGGCCGTCTCCCCTTTTAGCTTAAGGGATTAGGCAGCGCCACACTTACCTTCGCCGCACTTGCCCTCTTCACCCTTGTCGCCGCCACAAGCGCCTTCTTCGCCCTTGTCGCCGCCACAGGCCCCTTCCTCACCCTTGTCGCCGCCGCAGGCCCCTTCCTCACCCTTGTCGCCGCCGCAGGCGCCTTCTTCGCCCTTCTCACCGCCGCACTTGCCTTCACCACACTTGCCCTCACCCAGCGTCTCGCCCATGTAGCCGCTGGAAAGATCCGCTGCAGAGAAGGGGTTGGCGCTGGCCGAAGCCGAGAATACCGAGGCACCGAAGCTGGTAACCAGCGCGGCACTAACGGCGAGGGTGATCGGCTTCAGGGCCTTGTCGGTCTTGTCGGACATCGTAGCTCTCCTTAGGAGTAAACGTATCGATCAATTGCTCGTAACACACGAACTTGAGCGTCTGGATCCGGTCGGCGGCGGGGCGTACTCGCGCCGTCGCGCTTCACCGGCCTGGCTTGGTGTTGGTGGTCAGCACTGGAAAAAAGGTTTCACTGCCTCCAGGTCTGCTCGATGAACGGAGTAGTCCTCGCGGCAAGTCGAATAGACACACGCTCGCTCGCCCGGGTTCCACAATCCGCGAGGCGTTCATCTGCTGCAGCGGCAGTGTAGTTCACCAAGTGGCGCGTCGCGACCGTGCGCGAAACAAAGAAACGACGCCAACGTCGCCAGGCGACCACGGCCTTTGAAATCGCGCTTTGTTGGCGAGGCGTGGTCGATTCGGCGAGACTTGGGGTCAGCCATGACATCCGCTTGCCAAAGGCGACTCCATGATCAATCCAAGCTACCCAGCCCGCCGGCCTCGCCGCCTACGTCGGGATGCCTTCTCCCGCGACCTGGTGCGCGAGAACATGCTCACGGCAGCGGACTTCATCTACCCAGTGTTCGTGCTGGAGACGGCGGACGCGCGTGAGCCGGTGCCGTCCATGCCAGGGGTCGAACGCCAGGGGCTGCACCAGCTGTACGAGACTGCCGAGCGAGCCCTTGAGCTCGGCGTGCCGGCGTTGGCCCTGTTCCCCGTGGTGCCCACCGAGAAGAAGTCCGATCTCGCGCAAGAGGCCTTCAACCCCGACGGCCTTGCCCAGCAAGCGACGGCCGCGCTCAAAGATCGCTTTCCCGAGCTCGGCATCATCACCGACGTGGCCCTCGATCCGTATACATCCCACGGCCAGGACGGCCTGATCGACGCCAGCGGCTACGTCATGAACGACGAGACCGTGGAAACCCTAGTACGCCAGGCCCGCTCCCACGCGGATGCAGGCGCCGACGTGGTGGCGCCCTCGGACATGATGGACGGCCGCATCGCTGCCATCCGCGCGGCCTTGGAGCAGGGCGGTCATCGAAACACGCGCATCCTCGCCTACGCCGCGAAGTACGCCTCGGCCTACTACGGTCCCTTTCGCGATGCCGTCGGATCCGCAGCGAACCTCGGTGCCGGTAGCAAGGACACCTATCAGATGGACCCGGCCAACTCGGACGAGGCGCTGCACGAAGTTGCCATGGACATCAATGAAGGCGCAGACATGGTGATGATCAAACCGGGCATGCCGTATCTGGACATCGTGCGCCGAGTGAAGGATGCCTTCGGCGTCCCGACCATGGTCTATCAGGTGAGCGGCGAGTACTCGATGCTCAAGGCAGCTGCTCAGCAGGGCTGGCTAGACGAGCGCAAGGTCGTGCTAGAGGCGCTGCTAGGCTGCAAGCGAGCCGGCGCCGATGCCGTACTCAGCTACTACGCGCTGCAAGCTGCCGAGTGGCTGGACGCCAACTGATCTGGACCTGCCCCTGTGGATCGCTACGCCGTCATCGGCTGGCCACTCGACTACACGCGCTCCCCGCAGATCCACAGGCTATTCGCCGACCACTGCGGCGAGGCCTTGAGCTACGAAGCACAACCCATCTCCCCCGAGAACCTCGCGAGCACGCTCGAGGCCTTCCTCAAGCAGCCTGAGATGTGTGGTTTCAACGTGACCGTGCCACACAAAGAATCGGTGATGGCACGCTGCGACGCGCTTTCCGACGAGGCCGACGAGGCGGGCGCCGTGAATACGGTCGTGATCGAACGCTCGGCCAGGGCGACACGCCTGATCGGCCACAACACGGACGGCGCCGGCTTAGTGCAGGACCTTACCCAACGCCACGGAGTCTCCCTTGACGGCGCCGAGATACTGATGGTGGGCGCTGGCGGCGCGGCACGCGGCACCTGCGGCCCCTTGCTCCGCGCCGGTTGCGCAAGTCTGCATGTCCTCAATCGAACCCCCGCCCGCGCCCAGGCATTGGTCGAGCACCTGCGCACGCGCGCGGACGCTCCACGGCTCGCAGCGATCACGCACGATGCAGTCGCGAGCCACGGACCCTACGACTTGGTAATCAACGCTACGTCGGCTGGCCTTGGGGACGACGTACCCGCTCTGCCGGAGGCGTCCGTTCGCGGCGCCTTCTGCTACGACATGCTCTACGGTAAGGAGACGCCCTTTGAGCGTTGGGCAGCTGGGGAAGGTGCTCACCGGGTGGCGACGGGCCTAGGCATGCTGGTCGAACAGGCAGCCGAGGCATTCCGCCTCTGGCGTGGTGTCCGGCCGCCAACGGACGCCGTGTTCGACCTACTTCGCTAGCGTGCCGTCCGCGTGGCGCTCGCGCAGCCACTGCACGATATCCCTCGACTCGGGCATCCACTGAACCTCGCCGGAGGCGTTGGTGATTGCGAGCACCGGCACCGTTTGCCGACCTCTAGCAGCGAGCAAGTCCTCGCGGTGTTGAGGATCCCCGTGTATATCGCGATAGTCGACATCGATGGCGAACTCGTCGAGCACGGCGCGCACCATCTCGCAGTAGGGACAGCCGCGGAAGTGGTATAGCGCGAGGGACTCGGGCGCTGCGGTAGCGGTCATTGAAGGCTCCTGCGGCCGCTAACGCGAACCGCGATGGTAGTTTGAATTCTGTTCCTAGACCGATGGGTCGCCTAAGAGAGCTGTAAGTCTTCGGCGCAATCGGCGAGGTAAGCGTCCTTCATCTTCACGTAGTGCCAGGCGGAGTAGGGCAGCGACTCGATCTCCTTCGCCGAGAGTGGGCGGATCTGTCGCGCGGGCATGCCAGCGTAGAGGTAGCCGGTCTCCAATCGCTTGCCCTGGGGCACCAACGCGCCGGCACCGAGCAGCACCTCACTCTCCACCACGGCCCCATCCATCACCACCGCACCCATTCCGATGAGAACGCGGTCACCGATCGTGCAGCCGTGGATCACCACCCGGTGACCGACGGTCACGTCCTCGCCCACGGTCAGGGTGAAGCCGCCCGGTGCGTACGGACCGTCGTGCGTCACGTGACACACGGCTCCATCTTGCACGTTGCTGCGGGCGCCGATCCGGATCTGGTTCACGTCGCCGCGCACCACCGTGCCGGGCCAGATCGAGGTGTCATCGGCCAGGGTGACCTGGCCGATGACGAGCGCCCTCTCATCCACGTAGACCCGCTCACCCAGCACCGGCCGATGAGACTTGAAACGGCGCAGGGTCATGCCGCTCGATCTCCTAGCGACTCGCGGGCACCAGCTCGAGCACGGGCTGGGGCTGCAGTTCGACCGGGCCGCTGCCATCGTCGATAGTGATCTTGAGGCTAACCTCACCGGCATCTTCACCCGCCACGATGGGCACGATGTAGATACCGTTGTTGCGGTCGACCACAGGCTGCACGGTGGCAGCTGCGTCACTGGCGGGATCGACGGACACATCCACCGTCGCGCCCCCGTTCGTGATACGTGCGCCACGAAGATCGCGGGCCACCAGCACCAAGCGAGTGATGCTGGCGCCATCTGCCGGCAGCGTGTCGGCGGTGAAGATTTTCAGGGTGCGGAAGTGGTCGGGCACACCGCTCTTTTGCGCGCGGAAGGCTTGGAACTCGGCGAACAGGGTGTCCACGGGGTCGGGGTCACTGGGCGCGGCGAAGGCCACATTTAGATCCATGTAGTACTCGCCTGTCGCGCAGCCATTGCTGCTGCAGGCGCCGTCCGAATCACCGACGCGCGCCACCAGCATGTAGCCCACGTCCGCGGACTTGTCGAAGTCCGGCGGTGGGGCGCCGCAGCCATCGGCATCGAAGGGCGAACACGAGCAGCGACCGTCACCGCCCTGGTCCCGGGCGGCGAGCATCGCGCGCATCAGGCGGGTAGGTAGGTCGCCCGGCTGAAGCAGGGCGGAAACGGCCTCATCGAGCACCGGCTGACCCGTGATCACGTTGCCCTGCACCGCGTAGGCGAGGGTGCCGGAGGTGCCGCTGACGTCGTTAGCGAAGGCGCCGTTGGAGCTGCCGCTAAAGCCCACGGCGCGGCCTTGCGTATCGGCGATGCCGTACTGGCGGGTCTGGTGGCCGCTGTCCTGAGCTTCGAGGATGTCCAAGATGGTCGCTGGCGCAGTGCCGTTGGCAAGCTCGTCGAAAATGATGCCGCGGTTGCGCCCGGTCGGCTCTACGAAGCTCTGCGCCGCACCGGCACCGCGACCGACACGCACCACGCTGGCCTCGCGCTTGAGATCGACGAAGGGCACACAGGTGGCCGAGCCGATCGCCACCTCACCGGTCGCGGAATCCGTGATGATGACGGACCAGGTGGCGGACGCGGGCAGAGCCGCGCTAAGTCCGAGGACCAGGGCCAGCGCCGCACTTCGGCGTAAGGTATTGAAAAACATAATGGACTCCTTTCCGTTGGTGCGACGCCCGAGGCTCAGGCGCCAGCTAGTTCACGCAGCATGGTAGCGGGCGCAGCGCCACGCTCCAGGCTTTCGACCAAGGCCGAACCCACAATCACCCCGTCGACATGGCTCGCCAGACGCTGCACGTCGGCGGCGCTGCGGATGCCGAAACCGGCACAGACAGGCAGTGGCGAGGCGGCGCGCACCCGATCCAGGTAGGCGCCGACGCTGTCCCCGAGACCACCCGCGCCACCGGTGACGCCCGTGGTCGTAACTGCGTAGACGAAGCCTCCGCTGGCCTCGCAGACCACAGCCAAGCGTTCATCGCTGGTCAGGGGAGAGACAAGCTGCACCAAGGCCAGGCCCTCGGCAGCTAGCGCCTCGCGCAGATCAGCGCTCTCCTCAAAGGGCAGGTCGGGCACGATAAAGCCAGCCACACCGACCTGTGCCGCTCGCGCGGCCAGCGCCTCATAACCAAAAGCTAACAGTGGATTTAGGTAGCTCATGAGCAGCAGGGGCGTGGACGGTCGACCCTCGAGAACCTCGATCTGCTCGAAGATCCAACTCAGGCTCACGCCCGCCTCCAACGCCGCATGGCTGGCCCGTTGAATGCTCATACCATCTGCCATGGGATCGGTGAAGGGCACGCCAATCTCCACAACGTCGGCAGCGCCTGCGATCTCGCGCAAGGTGTTTGCGAATGCACTTGGCGAGGGATAGCCCGCGGTGAAGAATGGTACTAGGGCGGGCCTGCCCGCCGTGCGCGCCGCCTCGATGGCCCGGGTGATGGTCTCGCTCAAGGTGCTCATACGCCCGCTCCTCCGGTCGGTGCGGCGGCGAGCGACGGCATCACCTTCGCTAGCGTATCCACGTCCTTGTCGCCGCGGCCCGAGCAACCGATGAGCAGTCGCTTGCCCGGGTTGACCTTGGCCCAGCGACGGGCGCCGGCGAAAGCGTGCGCCGTCTCGATCGCCGGCAGGATGCCCTCTGTGCGGCAACACTCGGCGAGCGCCTCCAGGGACTCCTCATCACTCGCCGCTTCGTAACGCACTCGCCCAATCTGTTGCAGCAGCGCGTGTTCCGGCCCCACCCCTGGGTAGTCCAAGCCCGCCGAAACCGAGTGCGTCTCTTGAATCTGCCCATGCCGGTCGAACAGGAGCATCGAGTAGCTGCCGTGGAGCACACCGGGTTTACCGCGTGCCAAGGTGGCTGAATGGTCACCTAGGGAAAGACCTCGTCCACCCGCCTCGACACCGTAGATGGCTACCTCTCGGTCGCCCAGGAATCCATGGAACAGGCCAATGGCATTGGATCCTCCGCCCACGCACGCGAACACCGCGTCGGGCAACCCACCCGCCTGCGCAAGCAGCTGCTCGCGCGACTCCCGTCCAATCACCGCGTGCAGGCGGCGCACGAGAAGCGGATAGGGGTGGGGACCGACCGCCGAGCCGAGCATGTAATAGGTGCCTTCAGGGTCGGAGACCCAGTCGCGTAGCGCCTCGTCGATCGCTGAACGCAAAGTGGCATCGCCACTGCCCACCGGGAAAACCTCGGCACCTAGCAGATGCATTCGGCGAACGTTTGGCGCCTGGCGCTCTGTATCGACCGCACCCATGTACACGCGACAGGGCATGCCTATTCGCGCGCAGGCGGCCGCCGTCGCAACGCCGTGCTGCCCAGCGCCGGTCTCGGCGACGATTCGCTTCGCCCCGAGCTGCTTTGCAAGCAGAGCCTGGCCAATGGCGTTATTGATCTTGTGCGCGCCCGTGTGCGCAAGATCCTCGCGCTTGAGCCAAACGTCCGCGCCCCAAGCCTCGCTGAGGTGAGGCGCATGGGTCATGGCCGTCGGGCGGCCGACCCAGGTGTGAAGCTCATGGCGGTAGGCTCGCTCGAAGGCCTCCGTAGACAGTATTTCGCTCACGCCTTGGTCAAGGCGCTGCAGGGCTGGGATCAGCGTCTCAGGGACGTAGCGACCACCGAACTCACCGTAGCGACCGCGATCGTCGGGGAGCTTACCCTCGAGCAAAGCCTTCAGCAGGGCTTCACCGTCGATCGCTGCATCTTTGACAGCGCTCATCGTCATCTCTCCTCCAAGTAGCGCTCCCCCCCGGGGTCGCGCAGTTCTCTGCTCAGCCGCCCACTCGCGTGGACAGGGTACTCGCGGCCTCGCGGGCTGCCGCGACGAAGGCCGCGATGCGTTCAGGGTCCTTCTCGCCCGGTGCTCGCTCCACGCCGCTGCTCACGTCGACGCCTGCAGGTTGCACCTGCCGCACGGCCTGCGCGACGTTGCTGGGGTGCAACCCGCCCGCCAACATGAGCCACGCGTCCTTAGCGAGCTCTGCGGCGGCGTTCCAGTCAGCGCGTACACCCTGGCCGCTTACCGGTGCCTCGTAGAGCAGCGGCGAGGGCACGCACCTCAGGGCCGCCACCTCCCCGTCGCGAAGCACCGGCATGGCACGCACGGTAGGCGGTAGTGACAGATGAGTGAGGCTAGACGCATCTGCTTGTATCCAGTCGGCTGGGAAGCTCGCCAGCACCTCGCTCACCGCATCCTGTGCCGCCTTCTTGAGCACGGCAACCCGCTCGATGTGTCGCGGCAATGCCATGGCGAGCTGCCTTGCCCGCATTGGGCTTACCTGTCGCGGTGAAGGCGCGAACACGAACCCCACGCGGTCGACACCTGCCGCGATCACCGCCTCGATCGCCTCGGCACTCGTCACACCACAGATCTTCACGACGAGCGCCATGATCCGATCAGCTCTCGCCGTTCACGACGCGCCGGCCAGCATCCAGCATTCGTCGCAAGATGCCTTCGGGGGACCGGTCGCGCATGAGCGCCGACCCTATCAGGGCCCATCGATAGCCGAGGGTGGCCACTCGTGCAACATCTTCTGGCGATTCCAGGCCGCTTTCGGCCACCGCTGGCACCTCGCGAGGCAATGCACCGATACATCTGGCAAAGCGATCACCATCGACGGCTAGGGTTCGCAGATCACGCGAGTTGACGCCCAGGAGCAAAGGCGCCGCACCGTTCGCTGCTCGTCCTACAAGCAAGGGCAATGCTCGCTCTAGGTCGCCCTCATCGAAGGCTTCGAGAAGCACGAACAACCCACACTCGGTGGCCACATCGAGTAGCTGCCGCAAGCGCTCGTCGTCCAGCATGCGCAGGATTAGCAAGACGCCGCCGGCACCCGCGAGGCGGGCCTCGTAGATTTGATAGGAATCGACCAGGAAGTCCTTGCGCATCGCCACCGTTGCCGTGCCGTTCAGCGCGACGGCGGCTTCACGCAGGTGGTCTAGGTGACCGTCAAAGCGCATCGGCTCGGTGAGCACGGAAACGGCAGCAGCGCCCGCCCGCGCGTACGCCAAGGCCCGTTCGCCGATCGCCGTGTCCCGGCTGGCAAGCACGCCCGCCGCAGGTGAGGTTAGCTTTACCTCAGCGATGATGTCGAACCCGCCGTCGTGCGCGCGCAGCACCGGTGGCACTGGAGTGCCCAAGGCGCGGTTGCGCAGGGTCGTCTCATCGAGCGACGCCCTGGCCTCGACTACCCTCGCGGCTGACGCTCGCGCCATCGTCTGCAGGAAATCCTCACTCACGCGCTGGTCCCCCACGCCTGCAGGCCCGCAAGCCAGGCCTTCGCTGCGCCGCTCTCAATCGCCTCCCGCGCGCGCTCGACACCCGCGCTCGGGCTTCCGACGCGTCCGCTCACCTCCAAGGCCAGCGCAGCGCCCAAGACCAGTGCGTCGATGTGCGGACCTTGTGCAGGATCACCGCCTAGGGCCGCGCGCAGGTGGGTCGCGTTCTCCTGAGCGTCGCCACCGGCCAACGCTTGGGGCGTGCAGCGTTCGATACCCAGCGAGGCAGGGTCGCGCACTTCGTGTCGCACCTCACCGTCCCTTACGTCGAACAGGTGAAAGGGCCCACAAGGGGTGGCCTCATCCCAACCTGGGGCGCCGTGCACAACGAAGCCGCGCGCGAGAGGCAGTCCGGCCAAGGCCTGCGCCATCAGCCGGGCCATGGGCTCGCTGAAGGCACCTAGCAGATAGTAGGGAGGCGACGCGGGATTGGTCAGCGGGCCGAGCACGTTAAAGATCGTGCGCGCCTTGAGCGCCTGGCGAACCGGGCCGATCGCCTTCATGGCCGGATGGAAGTGCGGAGCGAACAGAAACGTAAAGCCAGTAGCGTCTAGGCACTGCCCTGCCTCCACAGGCACTGGGGGTAGAGCCGCGTTCAAGGCGCCAAGCACGTCGGCACTCCCGGAGCGGCTGGAGACGGAGCGATTGCCATGCTTTACGACGCGCAGGCCACACGCGGCAGCAAGCAAGGAGACCCCGGTGGAAAGGTTCAAGCTTCCGGAGCCGTCGCCGCCCGTGCCCACGATGTCGATGCTGTCCTGCGCGTCGAGGGCCGGCGTCACCGCGAGGGCGCGCATGGCACGAGCGAATCCGCGAATTTCATCGGCGCTCTCACCCTTGGCGCGCAGGGCGCACAGCAATCCACCGGCCAGAGCGGGGTCTAGGGCGCCGCTAGCCAAAGCCTCGAGCAGGGCACCTGCCTGCGCCTCTTGCAGGTCATCGCCTTCTAGTAACTGGGCCAACCAACCCCGTGCTGTATCGCTCGATCCTTGCACGTCGCTCGTCATGGTCATTACCCCTCGCGCAGGGCGAGGAAGTTCCCGAGTAGCTGATTGCCCTGAGGTGTGAGGATACTCTCGGGATGGAACTGCACGCCGTGCACCTGGAGCTCGCGATGCTGCACCCCCATGATTTCGCCATCCTCCGTGCGCGCGGTCACCCGCAACACCTCCGGAAGGGAGTCCTCCTCCACCGCGAGAGAGTGGTAGCGGCCAGCGATAAAGGGATTGTCGAGCTCGGCAAACACACTCTTGCCATCGTGGGAGACGGCCGAGGACTTCCCGTGCATCAGCGTCACGGCAGCCGAAATGCGCCCGCCGAGGCTCTGGACGATGGACTGATGACCCAGGCACACCCCGAGCACAGGCACCTTGCCCGAGAACGCCGCGATGAAGTCCATGGAACAGCCCGCATCGTCCGGCGTGCCGGGGCCAGGGGAGATCACCAGGTGCGAAGGCGCGATCGACTTGGCCTGCTCAAGGCTGAGTACGTCGTTGCGGTACACATCTACCTGCGCGCCGAGCTCGCGAAAGGCCTGCAGCAAGTTGAAAGTGAAGGAATCGTAGTTGTCGATCAGCAGCACGCGCGCCGCGGTTGTCGTAACGCTCATGCCCACCCCTCCGCTGCCATCAGCAGAGCGCGCTCCAAGGCAGCCCCCTTCGCTAACACCTCGTCGTACTCACGGTGGGGAAGGCTGTCGGCAACGATGCCGGCGCCCGCCTGGTAGCGGTAGGCGCCGTCCTTGAACACGAGAGTGCGGATCGCGATCGCCTGGTCCATCCCGCCACCGGCACCGAAGTAGCCGACGGTCCCGCCGTACACCCCGCGGCGCTGCGGTTCCAGCTCATCGATAATCTCCATCGCCCGCACCTTGGGCGCGCCCACTAGCGTGCCGGCAGGAAAGGTCGCCGCGAACAAATCAAAGGCGTCACGATCGGCCTCCAGTCGGCCCCGCACGCCGCTAACCATGTGCATGACGTGGCTGTAGTGCTCGATGTGCCGGTACGGCGCCACTTCGATCGAGCCAGGCGCCGCTACGCGCCCCAGGTCGTTACGTGCCAGGTCCACCAGCATTACGTGCTCCGCGTTCTCCTTCGCGTCGGCGAGAAGCTCGTCTTTAAGCGCCTGGTCTTCACCTGCGGAGGCACCTCGTGGCCGGGTGCCTGCGATGGGGCGCAAGGAGGCGATACCTTGCTGTAGCCTAACGAGAGCCTCAGGCGATGAGCCGACGATCTGCATCCCGCCCACGTCCACGAAGTACATGTAGGGAGAAGGGTTAATCAGGCGTAGGGCGCGGTAGGTGGTAAACGGGTCGAGATCGCAATCACCGCCGAAGCTCACTGATAGGACCAGCTGAAACACGTCACCCGCCCGAATGTACTGCTTGACCCGGTCGACAGCGCTCAGGTAATCGCCCCGCGCCATGCTCTGCCGACCGGTCTCGAAGCGGCCCTGCGTCGGGTGCGCTGGCAGGGCGCTACGCAGCAAGCTCACTACCTGATCGCGCAGGGCCCGGCGCTCGCCCTCGGTGCCCTCGTGGAGCAAGGCGACGCGGCGGGTGAGGTGATCGAACACGAGCACGGAGCGGGTCGCGACGAAGGCAGCGAGGGGCTCGCCCAAAACCTCCGCGGCGTGATTCGGCAAACGCTCGAAGAACCGCACTAGGTCGTAAGACGCGCTGCCGACCAGACCGCCGGCGAATGGCAGCCCCTCCACCTGGGGCTTGGGACGGGGCGCGTGGGCGAGCAGCTCGCGCAGCGCATTCAACAGTTGCTCACGGTCCCGGGGCAGCGGCCTGTCGACACCGTCGACATCGAAGCGCTCCCCGGTCAAGGTGACCTCCGTCGCCTCGCCAAAGCCGAGCATGGAGTAGCGCGATACCTGCAGCCCGCTCTCCACGCTTTCCAGCAGATAGCGAGGCCGCAACGGGGCGAGCTTGAGAAACGCAGACACGGGCGTTTCCGTGTCGGCGATGATGTCGAAAGCGTCTTGCATCGGCTGCCTTGGGATGCGATCCGGGCCGCGAGACCCGGCCTACGCCGACAATAAAAAACCCATCACCCCGGCGCGGAGGAGATGGGTCTGAAGCGGACGACTCGTGGAACGCGTGCGAACAGTACCCCCTCGCTGTCAGCGGGGGCGCCACCACCGGAGATCGTTCGTCCACTCGATTTGCGTCGTCATGGAAGTGATAGTACCAACGCAACCTGGAGCGTCAAGCGCCGGCAGATGGAGGCCGTGCGGTGGATCACAAGCTACCAGATGACGAGCACGCAACGGATCACCGGGTGCTCGCCGCCATCGACGCGGAGCGGTGCCGACTGGCCAAAGAACTGCACGATGGCCTAGGCCAGGCCCTCACGGGAGTGCTGCTGATGAGCTCGGCAGGGCGAGAGGCGCGCGACGGCGACGCCAAGCGCCAGCTGGCGACCCTGCTGGCGGAGGCAGCAGAACGAACGCGCGGCCTCAGCCGGACGCTTGACCCAAGCGCTCAGACCAGTTCACTCGCCCGCCTGCTCGGCGATCTAGCAAGTGAGCTCAGCGAGCGCTTCCAGCGCCCCTTTGACGTTGCCCCCGGCCTGCCGGAGGCGAGCCTGACAGGCACCGAGCGTCAGCACCTCCATCACCTGATCGTCGACGCCGCGCGCTTTGCCATGCTGCATAAGGGGGTGAAAGACCTGACACTGTCGGCCGCCGCGAGCAACCAGCTGGCGGTGCAAGTGGACGCTCGCTTCGACAAGCGCGAAGTGGGTGTACCGCCTGGAGATGAAAAGCAGGTGCAGGCGTGCCTGGCCTTGCTGCGCGGCCGTTTGCAGGCGCTGGGCGGCAAGTTCAGCGCCGAGACCGGCACCGGGACGTTGTCTATGCGCCTGCGGTGGCCGCACTGACCCCGCGCTGCGGCTTACCCTAGACCCGAAGTAACACCAAGCGGGTCGGCGGCGTGCCCAGGGACTGCGCTAGTGCCTTACCGTAAGCCTGGAGCTGGATTGCATAGCGCTCCGCGAGCTCGCTCACCTCACGGTCGGTCTTGAAGTCCACCACGCACCAATCGCCTTCCGCGTCGCGAAATACCAGATCGATGACGCCTTCGACGATGGTTGGGCCGTCGGGCGTGGCTTTGGCTGAGACAGGCCACTCGCGATAGCAGGTGCCGCGCGCCTGGGCACCGGCGGCCTCCTGAACAAGGGGATGATTCAGGGCGCCGGCGCAGGTGACGATCGCTGCGGACACCTCCTCCGCGCTCGCTCCCAGGAGCCGCCCCTGGACGTTGGCGACGGTCCCTAGAGCGGGCTCGTCGGCGCCAAGTGCGGCGCTCGCCAGCACTGCGTGCACCAACGTGCCGAAGCGGCGACCGCTGGGACGCGCCGGGTCGATCGGTTCTACCGCCGAGACCTCGACCGCCGGCTCCGGGTCTACCTGGCCACGCTCCCGATCCGCCGCTAAGGCCGTGGCCGTCCGCACGCGGCAGCTCGCCTCGCTGCCGCGCACCAGCACCGCTTGCCGCTCCTCCTGCCACTGGCGATGGTGCGTCTGACTGGCCTCAGCCCTGCCTCCCTCGTCCACCTCGAGGATGCGCTGCTGGCGAAGTCCCACCTCGCGCGGCGGCTCGAGCGCCAACAGACCCGGATCCCACCAGACCACCTCCGCTTCGCCGTCGGCGGTACGGTGCTGACCTGGGATGACGGCAGCCACCTGCGTGCGCGCGTTGGGCGGCCGCTCCAACACCGTATCGCTGGCGAAGGGCGGGCAGCCGTTGGCGACCACGGCGAGCTGGCGCTCCTCTCGATTGGGGTACAGCGCCGGGTGCAGCACGTCGAGCCAGCCCGCCAGGGGGTCGTCGCCGATCGCCGGCACCACCAAGAGGTCGCGGGCACGGGTCGCCGCCACGTAAACCAGGCGCACGGACTCCTCGTCTTCCCGGGCTAGCTCCTGCGCCGCGACCGCGGCCAGATCCGGCGGCACGCAGTCGCAAAGGCGCTGGGCCCAAAGGCGTTTGCTCGCGTCCACGTGTCGGCTGGGACGGTCGCTCACGCGCGAGCACGTGGGATCGGCCAGGATCACGACCGGAAACTCCAGGCCCTTGGCCTTGTGCGTGTTCATGATACGCACGCCCTCCGTGCCCTCCTCCACAACCGTCGCTTCCTCGGCCTCGCGGGCCTGCGCGTCGCGCTCGAGTTGCTCCACGAAGGAGCGGAAGGAGATGGCGCCTCGCGCCTCGTGGCGGCGGGCGAGATCCACCGTGCGCAAGACATTTGCAAGGGCTTGCTCCCCCGTCGGCCAGATCGCGATTCCCGCGTGAGCGCGCACAGCGCGCAGCAGGCGTGTGACCGTCTCCGCTAGGGGGCGTCGATTGCGGCGAACGTGCAGCTCGCGCAGGAGCGTGAGCGCCTCGATGATCTGCCTATCGTCCTCGCTGACATCCTCGGCCAGCCGTCCGTCCTCGCCTTCGAAGCGAACGAGGGGATTCAGGGGCCTGCGAGCGATCGTGCCATCAGCTTGGGCCGCAAAGCGGAAGGCAAGAAGCGCCTCGTCGGAGAACGCGAAGAGGGGGCCGCGCAGGGTGGCGAAGACCCGAAGCTCATCGTCCGGCCACTCAATCGCAGCCAGGGCGTTACGCAAGGCGAGCACTTCTTCCCGGTCGTGGAAGGAGCGACCGCCCACCAACATGTGCGGGATGCGACGCGCTTCCAGCGCTCGCACATAAGGTCGAGTGACGTCTCGGTTGAAGGTCTTGAAGCGACGGAAGAGCACACACACGTGGCGCGGACGCAGGGGCACCCGTTGCCCATTCTCCTCCACCTTCCAGTCGCTTTCCTCCACCAACCACTGAATGTAGGCAGCGACGGCCTCCGGCAAGGAGGCGTCTACGCGGAAGTTCACCACCGTGCCGTAGTCACCGTAGGGACGCGGCACCGGCAGCGCCACGACCGCCGGCTGGGAGGTCTCCTCCTCACGCCAAGGGGCCAGTGCCTCGTAGCGCGCCTGTCGCTCACCGGCCATCGCGCGCCTAAAGGCTGCGTTGATAAAGCGCTGAATCGCCGGGCGACTGCGAAAGCTCGTATTCAGGTGCAGAACCCGTGCACCGGCGTCGGTTAGTTGGCGCTTGATATCTTCGTAGATGGCGATATCAGCGCGGCGAAAGCGGTAGATCGACTGCTTCGGATCACCCACGATGAACAGCTTTCCTGGCACGCCGCGGACCGCTGTCCAATCGCATTGCTGGGGGTCATCGGCTGCCAGCAGCAGCAATATCTCGGCCTGCAGGGGATCGGTGTCCTGGAACTCGTCGACGAAGAAATGGCTGTAGCGCCGCTGAAGTAGGGTGCGCACGGCACTGTCGCGCACCAGAAGGTCGCGCGTGCGGATCAGCAGATCGAGGAAATCGAGCTTGCCGACGCTGGCCTTTTGCTTCTCGTAGGCATCCACTACCGCGCGCAGCTCCTGCTGCAGCTGGGGTGCAAGGTCTGCCTCGCAGGCGGCTTTGAAGCGATCCAGCGCCGCCTTCAGGGCATCGCGACGCTCGAGTACGGTGTCCCGATCGAGCTCGCCGTATTGCGTTCGCTTCGACCCCTTCCAGTGCCAACACACGGGCTTCGGCCGCGCCAGAGCGCGTAGCTTCGCCTCAAGGCCGTCGTAGTCGCGCTGTCCCTGCGCCGCCTGCTCGCGCTGACGAACCTCGGCCAGTTCGCGGTCGAGGTTGCGCAGGCTCTGGGTGAGGTAATCGTCCGGCCATGAGGACAGCGCTGCCAGGGCGGCGACATCGTTCGCCTGCGTCATCAGCGCGTCGATCTGCGCATCGCGATCGAAGCTCTCTCGCGCCCAGGGCGCATCGAAGTCGCGAGTGTCGATCAGCGCGCGCGCGGCCGCGAACAGCTGCTGGCGCGGGCCGTTGTCCGCCTGGGCACTGGTGGCCTCACGGCGTAACACGCGGCGCACCCCAGGCGGAGGTTCCGCCACGGCGTGCTCGAACCAATTGTCGAAGGCCCGCGCAATCATTGCCTCCTCGTCGCTGGCAGCGATTTCGAACAGGGGATCGACCTGCGCTTCCACCGGGCGCTCGCGCAGCAGATCATTGCAAAAGGCGTGGATCGTCGTAATCGCCGCCAGCTCCAACTGCGATAGAGCATCGCGTAGGCGCTTCGCCTGCTCTTGCGAATTTTCCAGATCCCTTAGCTGGCGTTCGAGCGCGGCGCGCAAGCGCAGCTTCATTTCACCCGCCGCCTTGTCCGTGAACGTCAGGGCGACAAGCGTGTCGAGCTGGGCGCGACCGGAGCGGATCAAGGCCACCATGCGGCCGACTAGCGCCGTCGTCTTGCCCGTGCCTGCCGCCGCCTCGACGAACAGGGAGTGGTCCAATTCCTCGAGGATGGTGTGGCGGGCTGCCGCATCGGCGGGCACGCGCCGGGCGTTGCTCACGACAGTTGCCTCAGGAGCGCGAGGGCAGCCAGCTCTTGCGACGGCTTGCGCTGTACGCGCTCCTCCTCGTAGGGGCCACAGACAACTCGGTAATCACAGTACTCGCAGGTGGAGTAGCGCTTCTTGAGGGTCTTATCGGCGGAGGCTGGGGCGGCGGGCAGGAACTGCTGACTCAGGGCAGTGCCTATCGTATCCGCGACGCTCTGGGCGGCTTGGCGCGCCCGATCGTCGTAGGGCACCTCGTGTTCGCCGTAGTCGCCACGCGTGGTGCAGTACCAGAGCCTTCCAGAGGTTACGCTCGCCCCGTCCCCTGCGAACATCCGCTCCGCTGCCTGGGCGTAAAGTACGGGCTGCAGGTGCTCTCCACCGCCGACGATCTGATGCTTCTCGGCCACGTTCTTGCCGGTCTTGTAGTCGGTGACGCGCAATTCGCCGTTGCTCCGCCGCTCGACCAAGTCGATGGCCCCGCGAAGGCGGATGCCGCTCGCTAGCTCCACACCCTCGGCGACGGATCGGGCATCACGATCGTGCGCGTCCGGCAGGCCGAAGGCGAGTTCAAAGGCCCAGGGGACGAACCCAGACTCGTCCTCGCTCATTCGGGAGAGCCAGCCACGCAGATCTGCCCGGATGCCGGCGATCCCATCGTCCCAGACGCGCTCGATGGCTGGTGCCAAACGATCTTGATAGTCTCTCGCGATACGCGAAAGCACGATGTCCAGGCGATCCAAGACGGTGGCCAAGTTATCGGGTCGAACGGGCAAGCTGCCGTCTTCGCGCAGCTCCGTAAAGAGATGGAATTGCACGTCGTGCACGAGGGAACCGCGCTGCAGCGGGTCCATCTGATCGATCGCCGTCGGAACCTCGCGAAGACCCAGCTTGTGTACCGCGTAGAGCAGGAAACGGTAAGGGCACGCGGCGTAGTGCTGGAGTGCCGTCGGGGAGTAGGTACGCTGGTCTAGCGCATGGCTGGCTAGGGCTTGTTTGGCCGCATCGCCCAGAGGGCCGACCAAGCCATCGGCAGGCGTCCACCGGCGTAGCCAGCGCCGCGCGCGGAAGCGCAGTGCCCGCTGGAGGTAGCTGTTGGCGTCGAGGAGATAGCGCGCGGCGCCGGCTGCTCGCCCCTCATCGGCCTGTAACACACCCTGCAGCAAGGCCAAGTCGTGCTCCGCCTCGTCGATGGCCTCGCCCGGCGAATCGGGGGCTGGCCAACCGATACGTGCCTGCGTTTGGCGCTCGGCGCGCTTGGCCAAAGCTTCGAAATCCAGTAACTCGCCCTCGGCCGCACGAATCGCCTCTAGGCTGTAGAAGGACGCGACTCGAGGGCGCCCCTGCTCCATGTCCATCCGCGGGTAGGAAAGCACGACGTGCTCACGAGCAGCGCCCACCGCCAAGCGCAGAGCCAAGCGCTCCTGCTCCACGCGATCCCGATTAGTCTTTAGGGCAGGTTCAAGCTCAGCGCGCACGGCGTCTAGGAGGATCGGGTCCTCGCTGATTTTCTGCGGAAATAGCTTCTCCGCCAGACCGGGAACGAAGACACGATCGAAGGCCATCGCCCGCGCACTGGCCACCGGCGCAACGAAGACACGTCCGTAGCGACTGCGCGGGGGTGGTTCCGCCAGCTCACGAAGGCGCGGTCCCAAAACAGCGATGACTTCTGCTAGCTCAGTCGGCCCGACGCCAGCCATTGGGCGAAGCTCAGATAGCACGGCGAGAACCCTGCGCGGATCGCGCAAGGTCATGCTGGCGAGGGGCGCTAGGCGATCTAGCCACTCTCCCCAGGGCGACGCGCTCGGCAGCTGCGCTAAGCGCGCCATCACTGGCAGGGCGAAGTCCGTGAGGTGAGTCAGGTCGTCGAGATCGCGCTCGACCATCGCCTGACGCACGTCCTCGTCGGTCCCTGCCAACTCGTCGCGGGCCACCTCCAGTGCCTGCCTAAGTCCGTCCAAGCGGCGCTGCCAGCGCGCTTCGCCGCCGATCACGGCAGCTTCGTGCAGCAACTGCTCCCAGCGCCGAGGCGCGCGCAAGGTGCCACCCTGAACAGCCTGATTCGGGTCCCCGGGAACGGGATCGCCAAGGGCGCTATCGCCTCGTAGACCGTCCGCTTGATCGTCCTCCTGAACACCTAGGATCGGGGCGAGCTCGGGGTCCGGTGCAACCCACTCAGCGGCCGGCGCCTCGGCGGCCTCCGCCGGTGACGCGGCAGGCACCTCGCCCAGAGAAAGGTACTCGGCGAAGCGGTGAGCGGAGAGCCCCTCATCGCAGCAGTGGAGAAGCGCTAGGAACGCGCGACCGGCCGGATCCGGGCGGACAGCACCACGGGCGAAACACGCCGGAATCCCGGCTCGGGTGAAGGCCTCCTCGAGGTGGGGACGATATTGCTCTGGCGCACGCAGCAGTACTGCCATTCGGTCGAAGGCGACGCCCTCACGCGCCGCATCGCGGATGGCGCGAACGATCTCGACGCACTCTCGACTCTCCCCGGGGGCGGAGAAGACACTGAGGCTCGCGCGCGGTGCGGGCGTTTCCTCTACACCCGCCGGTGTGGAGAACAGGTCCAGCGTGAACGGATGCGCCGGCTCACCGGCGTCGCTCGGGGTAGGCGAAACCGCTCGGGGGGCGTCCTCGGTGCGGTCGGTCGCCCCAAACAGACCGTTCTGTAACCGCTCCAACAAGCGCTGCTCCGCGGAGGACGCGGGAGAGCGACTGCCCATACCCTCCACCTGTCGAGGACTTAAGCTCGCCAGAGAGGCCTCGCCCAGCACGTCGCTAGCGCTCTCCAACGCCGCAGGCAGGGTGACCAGCGCGGGCGTCGCCAAGCGCAGGACAGCCCGAAGCAGGCGACATTCAAGGGGCGATGCAAGCTCCGGATCGAGCAGCAGCGTGGGCAGCCCCAGGAGCGGGAACTGCTCGGACTCCGACAGCTGCTCCACGAGTTCGCATGCCGCCTGCAGCACGCTTGTCCGATCCGTTAGGCCCGCGTCGGCCAGCACGCCGTCGAGGGCAGCGGCGATCGCCGCGAGCGCGCCATCCGTTTCTCGCAGGCGCGCGAGCGACACGTCCGCCATGCGCAGTTCACCGAGTGTCCGATCCACCGCCCGTGCAAATCCGGGCGTGGAAGCCACCTGCTCATAGCGCCCCAAGGCGCCGGCCTCGCGCACCTGCTGGATTGCGCGGGCGATGGCAGCCTGAGTGCCGAGAGGCCCTACCGGCACCCGGTTATCGCGCATGATCAAGGCGGGAAGGGCGAGCTGCGAGGCAAGCTGATTGAGGGTTAGGCGATGCCAGCCGAAGACACCGCCCGTCGACCCCAAGTGCTGGTAGACGATTTCGTTAGCTGCTTGGACGGTCGGACCGACGATTAGCAGCGGTTCGCTGGCTTCGCGAGCGGCCAACCATCGCGCTGCTGCGTCGAGGCGAGCGGTGGCGGCGGCGGTGACACAGACCTCGACGCTCACGCGCGCTCATCCCCGCCGCGGCCCCGTGGATCGAGCAAGACCTTCAAGGCTCCCGGACGCTTGGCCGCGGCGAAGGCCTCCTCGAAGCGTTCCAGGGGAAATACGTCATCGAGCAACGGCGTTGGATCCACCTGGCCTGTCGCGAGGGCCTCAAGTGCCTGTTGAAAGGGCCCGCAGCGCGAGCCCACGACCGTGAGCTCATCGACCACCAAACGTTTGGGGTCTAGGGGCAGCTCACCGGCGAAGGTGCTCTTCACGACCAAGGTGCCACACGCCCTGATGGCGCGCATGGCAAGGGCCAAGCCAGAGGGGTGACCGCTGGTATCGATGACCAGATCGGCGCTGGCGGTGTCCACCTCGTCCTGTGTAATGCTCGCGACGCCCACCTGCTCGAGCAACTGGCGGTGGCGCGCGTGGCGGGTGACTGCGAGTAGGTCCACCGCGTGTAGCGCCAACACGCGAGCGACCAGCTGCCCCAAGCGACCGGCCCCGATCACCAACACGCGCATGCCGGGCAGCACCTCGACCTGATCCGGGATTTGCAGGGCGGCTGCCAGTGGCTCGACGAACACAGCCTGGTGTTCACTTACGTTAGCCGGCACACGATAGAGATTCGTTCGCGGCACGCTGACCGACTCGGCGAAGCCGCCCGGACGACCGCGCACACCGATCACCTGCCGCTCCAGGCAGTGGTTCTTCAGCCCTCGTGCGCAGAAGTCACAGCGGCCACACCCAACATTGATCTCACACACGACGAGCGCGCCGCGGGGAAACTGACTCGAGCCGGCATTACCCACGCGACCCACAAACTCGTGCCCGGGTATCCCCGCAAAGGGCAGGTAGCCTCTCAGGAGCTCAAGGTCCGTGCCGCATATGCCGGCTAGGGCTACGTCTACCACCACATCGCCGTCATTCACGGGGGAGGGTCTCGGCACATCGCGTAGCGAGAGGCTGCTCGCCTCGAGCATCAGCGCTCGCATCAGTGGTCGCTCTCCCGCGCAGGCTCTGGGCACCAGGGGATCAGGATCGCACACGAGTTGGACGCAGCGAAAACGCGGCGCCCCCTAGTGAGTGATCACTACCCACTCGGCCACCTGATCCGCCGCATCGGCCGAGGAGGGGGGCGAGGGCGGCGGCGGCGAGTCGATCACAGGCACCTCGTGACCCAAACGACTTGGAACACGCGGGCCCGGCAGCACGATACCGTGGAGATTGAGCGGATCAGCGGTGGCTACCCGAGCGCCCGCGGTCGCGGCGGATCGGCAGACTTCCCGCAGCGCAGTCGCCGCCTCCGGCAAAGCGAACTGCTCGCCGCTGAGGGCGCTGATGAAACGTCCACCATGTACCTGGCCAGCCGCCTCCAGTCGCCAGTAGACACGCATCAACTCACGCCACGGAGGCGCCATGCGTTCGCGCGCTAAGAGACAACGACTGATGATCCCGTAGCGGTTGAGCAGCGCCCAGGCCACCGTCTCCACTGCCTGCTCACGTTGCTCGCGGGCGCGGGCAGCCGCCTGCACGTCGTCGGCACGATCGCCGCCCGCCTCAGTAGGCCCCCCCGGATGGCGCAGCAAGGACCAGCGGCCCGCATCCACCAACGCACGCTGCGTGCGGCTCGCTTGGCGAGACACCCCCTGGCGGCCCGCCCGCGCGGCCCGCTCGCCGTTCGGGCGCGCCATGGGACGCAGCAACGCGCGTAGACCGGCGAAGGTATCCGAGCTTGCTAGCCCCCCAGCCACTAAGCGCGCCAGGGCCCGGTGCACCTTATGTGCGGGCAGTTCCGTAGCGTCTACCAAATCGTCGAAGAACAGAGCGCCTTCACAGCGCAGGGCCGCGTGCACGGCGCGCACTACGACCGCCGCTTCCTCATCGCCTGTCGGCAACGGCTCAGGCGTCGCCGCGAACAGACGCCAGGCGCGCAGGTGCTTGCGCGCGACCAGGGCGATAGCCGTATGGCGCACGGGTCGCCGCAGGGCCTCGCCCGCAGACCTCGGGGGACGCAACCAGGTGTAGCGCCCTGCCGCACAAAGCTGATCGAGTAGCTCCGGCTGATAGGCGTGAACGCGATCAGCTAACAGGCGTGGCTCCAGCGCGCCGGCGGGTGCCGCATAGCCCTCTAGGCGCGTCAGCACTGCCGCCACGCCGTCAACGCCGGTGCCGCCCCTACCCTCCACACCAGCCAAGCCATGCCAACGCATCAGGAACTGCATGAACTGCGCCGGGGATGCGGGCTCCACGCGCGCCCGCTGGGCCCGCGTACACTCTCGCTGCATGCGCGCCAGGGCTCTGCGCTCACACCACCGTTCCCCAGGTGCCGGCGGAAAGTGCCCCCGGATCACGAATCCCTCACCCTCCAGCGCAAGCAGGGGCAGGGCGATTGCCTCTACCGTGAGGCCTAACGCTTCCGCCAGCTCGCCGGCGGATACGGGACCCGCCAGTTCCAGCCGTCCACGGACGATCTCACGTAGGGCTCGCCCAGGATCGCTCAGTTCCTCATCGAGCAAAGACAGCGCCTCGATGGAAGGCGCAACGCACCCGGCAGAGAACACAGCTTGGAACTCGCCTAGGCGCTCCGCCGCCACCCACAGGTCATGCCCACCAGGCGGCGTAAAGCACGTGGCGCGGCCCGCTGCCATCAGTTCCCCCATCCATACCTCGACACGCGCCGCGTGCGCCGGACTCTCGCCGGCCGCGCCATCGCTCGGCACGAGGTACGCGTGCACCAGCAGGGCATCGTGCACCTCCTCCGCGTCGCGCAACCGCGGGGCCCGCTCATTCGCCACCCGCGCCACGATGGTCGCATCCAGCTGCGGCGGCACCGCGTTGGCGCCCAGGCCACGGGGGCGGGCGGACACCGCTCGTGTGCGCCGTTCCTCGGCCGGTGCGTCGTCGAGAAAAGCGTAGGGGCGGGCAGCGACCACGGCCTGCGCCATCGGCGAAGGGGCCGCCGTGTCGCGGGTGACGATTTCGAACTCGCCGTCGAACACCTCGCGCAACACGCCCTCCAGGCGGGTGATGTCCATGTGCTCGTGCAAGCAATCATCGACGGCCTGGGTGACGAGCGGGTGATCGGGGACGTCGCGTGGACCGGAGAGGTTCTCGAGGCACGCAAGCTGATCGGGGAACACCAAAGCGATGAGGTCTTCCGCCTCGTTGCGCTGCACTTGAGCGGGGACCCGCCGACCGTTGCTCGTACGCCGAATGGCGAGCGCCGTGGTGGCACACCAACGCCAACGCGCTGGGAACATCGGCGCATCGAGCAGCGCCTGCACGAGCACGCGGCGAGCCTCGTCTGGGTGGACGTAGCGCACTACCTCGTCCAGCGCGAAGCTGTGGGTCGGCCCGAGCGAGAGCACGAGCGACTCCTCGAGAGCCGCCGCCTGCAGCTCGAAGTTGAACTTGCGACAGAAGCGCTTGCGCAGCGCCAGCCCCCAGGCTCGGTTTAGACGGGCACCAAGCCCCGTGTGCAGCACTAGGTGCATGTCGCCAGAGTCGTCGAAAAAGCGTTCTAGCACAAGGCGCTTTGCCACAGGCAGGGCCCCCAGGGCAGCGTGCGTACCAGCCAGAAAATCTATTAGCTGCTGAGCAGCAGCGCGATCCAACGCCCAGAGGGCAGCTGCCTGCTCCACCGCTGCCGCTTCACTCCCGCCTAGTAACCAGCGCTCAACTTGGGCGCGCAAATCACCTACGTATTGCGATAGCTCATGGCTACGCGCAGGCGCTTCGCCAAACCAAAACGGAATACTGGGCGGGGCGCCGTGCGCATCTTCCACGTACACCTTGCCCTCGACGGATCGGATCACCCGGTAGGAGGCATTGCCGAGTTGAAACACATCGCCGGGCACGCTCTCGAAGGCGAAGTCCTCGCCGAGCGTGCCGATTCGAGTCTCCTCTGGTAGGAGCATGACATCGTAGTCGAACTGATCGGGGATGGTACCGCCGTTGGTCAGGGCGTAAAGGCGCGCACCGCGACGGGCCCGCAGGACGCCCCCCACCGCGTCGTGGTGCAGATGCGCACCACGACGACCACGACGGGTAATGAAGCCGCGGCCAAGCATGCGCACCACCGCATCGAAGTCCTCACGCCGCACCGTACGGAAGGGCCACGCAGCGCAGACACAAGCGTAGAGTTCGTCCTCCGTGCAATCGCCCGCCGCAACCTCGGCCACCACCTGCTGGGCGAGCACGTCGAGGGGCGGTGCCAGGGACTCGAGCGCATCAAGCTCCCCAGCACGTACGGCGTTGAGCAAAGCGACGCTCTCCACCAACTCATCGGTGGAGAGCGGGAACAGTCGCCCCTTCGGCGTTGCCCGCACGGCGTGACCGGAGCGCCCCACACGCTGCAGGAAGGTGGCGATACGCCGCGGCGAACCCAGCTGGCATACCAGGTCCACCTCGCCGACATCGATCCCGAGCTCGAGCGATGCAGTGGCCACCAGGGCTCGTAGTTCGCCCGCCTTCAAACGCTGCTCGGCGGCCAGGCGCTGGACCCGTGCCAGACTGCCGTGATGGGAGGTGACGGCCGGCTCACCGAGACGATCGGCGAGGTGGCGAGCGGCGCGTTCGCACAGGCGCCGCGTGTTGACGAAAATCAGGGTGGTGCGATGAGTTTGGATCAATTCGGCCAGACGGTCGTAGACCTCCTCGAACACCTCGTTGGCCATGATCGTCGCCAACGGCGAGGGCGGCAGCTCAAGAGCGAGGTCCATCGCCCGAGCGTGGCCCGCATCGACGATCGTGCAGGGTTCGCGCCGATTCCCCACCAGGTAGCGGGCGACCTCCTCGATCGGCTTCTGCGTAGCCGACAGGCCAATGCGGGTAAACGGCTGCGCCGTCACCCGTGCCAAACGCTCCAGGCTCACCGCGAGGTGGGCGCCGCGCTTGTTCGGCACCAGCGAGTGAATCTCATCGACGATGACCGTGCGCACGGGCCGCAGCAGACGGCGGCCTGACTCGCCGGTCAGTAAGAGGTACAGGGACTCCGGCGTGGTCACCAGAATATGCGGCGGTTGGCGGCTCATGCGCTGCCGGTCCGCCTGGGGCGTATCGCCCGTGCGCACCGCGGCGCGAATTCCCGCGCCTCCGGCGAGTTGCCCGGCCAGCTGCTCGTCGATGCCGAGCAGAGGATGCTGCAAGTTCTTGCGCACATCGTTGGATAAGGCCTTGAGCGGGGAGACGTAGAGCACCCGGCACTCATCCGGCAGATCCAGAGCTAGGGACTCACGCAAGAGCCCGTCGATGGCGCTCAGGAACGCCGCCAGCGTCTTACCTGAGCCCGTGGGCGCGGCCACCAGAAGATGGCGACGCTCGGCTCCCGCCAAGGCGTCCCAGGCCTGGGACTGCACCTGCGTGGGGGGACCAAGCGCCTGCTTGAACCAAGCGGCGATGGCCGGATGAAAGCGCTCCAATGCCATGACAGGGCGACGCACGAGTCCTGTGCAAATATCCAGTGAGCGAGTGTAGCGCTAGCGGACGGAAGTGCAACGACTGGCCGCTGCCGACGGACGACGGGTGGGCAAGGCCACCGCCGCTGATGGTACATTGCAGGATCGAGCATGCCCGTGCGGGGCGCCGACAGCAGTGCGCTGCGCGTGCGCGGGTGCAGCGCGACGGGAAATACACGCGAATCCGGCCGACAAGGAGAGAGCCCAGATGTCCAGTTCATTCACCGTGATCACGACGGCGAGCCATCACTTCGGCGATCACGAGGGGATGTTCGAGAAGGAAGATCCCACCGCCGCCTTCGTGGGCAATGCCCACAGCACCGAGTTCGAGGTGAGTGGGATCGATGCGGGCGCGCAGGCGCTGCTGATGTTCCGCAGCTTCAACGTGAACTTCCGCACCAACGTCCTCGCCATCAACGGCCAGGTGGTCGAGCGCGCCATCGCCCGCAGCGTCGAGCGCGAGTGGAAGACTCAGCTGGTGATCCTTCCCGCGGGTTTGATCAAGGACGGCACCAACACGATCAGCATTGAGAGTCGCACCCGCACCGGCGAGACCGACGGCAACCTCGACGACTTCCTGGTCACCGATCTGGTGCTCCAGTACCAGGGAAGCTAAGTCGCGCCGGGCGCGGGTTCGCCACGGAGCCCGCGCCTCGCCATCCCGCCACCCGGTTCCCTAGGTCATCGTGACCAGCTCTTCCGCGGCTGTCGGGTGGATGGCTACCGTATCGTCGAAGTCCCGCTTGGTCGCCCCCATGCGCACGGCCACGGCAAACCCCTGCATCATCTCGTCGGCTCCCGGCCCGATCACATGCACGCCCACCACCCTCTCTTGCTCACCGACGGTAACGAGCTTCATCGCGGTCTTCGGCTTGGTGTCCGTGAGGTGGTTGAACATAGGCGTGAACACAGCCTTGTAGACCTTCACATTCTCCTCTCCACAGCGCGCGTGCGCTTCCACCTCGGTCAAGCCGACGGTGCCGATCGGTGGGTGCGAGAAGACGACGGTGGCGATGTTTTCGTAGTCGAGCTTGCGCTCCGGCATGTTGCCGAAAACCCTGTCCGCCAAGCGACGGCCCGCGGCAATCGCCACCGGCGTAAGCTCCACCCGACCGCTCACGTCACCGATCGCGTAGATGCCCTCGACGTTGGTGTTCTGGTAGGCGTCAGTGAGGATCACCCCTGCCTCGCCAGTCTCGATACCGGCCGCCTCCAGACCGAGGCCATCAACTAGCGGTTCGCGGCCGATGGCCCATAGCAGGCAATCGACACCCTCCACCTGACTGCCGTCGGAGACCGTGACCGTTCGTTTGCCGTTCGCGTCAGCGCTCACCCGTTGGACAGCGCTGTGGGTGCATAGCTCGACCCCCGCGCGGCGCAACTCATCCGCCAGGTGCTCGCGGATCAACGGGTCGAATTCGCGCAGTACACCGTCGTAGCGCACCATCAAGCTCACCTGGCTACCGAGGCCCGCGAGCACCCCGGCAAGTTCCACGGCGATGTAGCCGGAGCCCGCGACCACGACGCGCTGAGGGCGTTCGGTCAGCTCGAAGAATCCGTCGGACGTAATGCCCAACTCGGCCCCCGGGATCGTCGGCACGCGCGGCCGTCCACCGGTGGCCAATACAATGTGCGGCGCGGTGAAGGTCCGGCCTGCGGCCTCCACCGTGCGCGCATCGATCAGCCGTCCCCAACCGTTGACCGTCTCAATCTCCAACTTCGCCAAATTGTTGGCGTAGATGCCGTTGAGGCGCGTCACGTAGGCGTCACGACCAGTCTTCAGCGCAGCCCAATCGTGGGTCAGACTGTCGACGGAAAAGCCGTAGCCGGCAGATTCGTGTAGCTGATGAGCGAGGTCGGATGCGTGCCACATGACTTTTTTCGGCACGCAGCCAACGTTGACGCAGGTACCGCCGAGCCGCCCACCCTCGATGGCCACAACGCGAGCACCTCGGCGCGCCGCGCGCTGGGCACAGGCCAGACCCCCGCTGCCGCCGCCAATAACGATCAGATCGTAGGTTTCCGCCGTCATGAATTTGTTCTCCGAGAATGTTTTGCCGACACCTAGGCGCCAAGCGATAGGTGGCGCGCTACACTGCGTGGGTTAGGTCGGACCAATCGAAGGCGCAACAGCCTACACCCATCCCCGCGTGCGCGCGTGATCACAACGATAGGCGCAGAGCATGACCACCAGTCCCCAAGCGAACCCGCTGCTGCAAATCGACGCCTTGCCCGACTTTCAGCGTATCGAGGCGGAGCACGCGATTCCGGCAGTAGATCACCAACTTCAGCGCAACCGTTCGCTGATTGCTGAACTTGAAACCTTGAACCCGACGGGCGATGACGCGCGCACGCTGTTCGCGCGGGTAGTAGTGCCCCTGGAGAGGGCGCGGCAACAGCTCGGCCGCGTCTGGTCGCCGATAAGCCACCTGAACGCGGTGATGAACACCTCCGCCATGCGCGCAGCCTACAACGCATGCCTCGCAAAGCTCACGGCCTACGAGACCGAGCTGCAGCAGAACGTAGCGCTCTGCACGCTCTACAAGGAGGTGCTGGAGCGTGATCGCGCCGAGGGCGGTGTTCTAGCCAGCGATCAACATCGCTTAGTGGAGGACGCGGTGCGCGATTTCCACCTGAGCGGCGTGGACCTGCCCGCGGCCAGCAAAGCCCGCTTCAGCGATCTGATGCGGGATCTCACCGCTGCCCAGTCGCGCTTCGAAGAAAACGTGCTGGACGCCACCAACACGTTCTTCCACGTGGTCACTGACGAGCGTGAGCTAGACGGTCTACCGGCACACGCAATCACCCGCGCAGCGGAGCAGGCAGCGGCCGCCAGTGACGGACCCGGGTGGCGCTTCGTACTCGACCTGCCCACCTACCAGACTATCGTCAAACACGCCAATAGCGAGGCGCTGCGCAAGCTCTTCTACGAAGCCTGGTCGACACGAGCTTCGGACGCGGGTCCGCACGCTGGTCAGTGGGACAACACTCCACTTATGGGGAAGATCCTCCGCCTGCGTAGCGAGATCGCATCGATCACCGGCTTCGACACCTTTGCCGATTACTCCCTCGCTACCAAAATGGCCGACACGGTTGATCAGGTCATCGACTTCCTTGAGGACCTGGCCGCCCGAAGCCTGCCTGCCGGGCGCAGCGAGTTCCGCTCTCTGGAAACCCACGCCGGGCGCACACTCGAGGCTTGGGACGTCGCCTGGGTGGCGGAACAGGTGCGTCGTCAACGATTCGACATCAGCGATGAAATCCTGCGCCCCTACTTCCCGCTGGAGAGGGTGGTGCAGGGTATGTTCGATCTGGTCGGCAAGCTGTTCGACATACGCATACGCCACGATCCGAGGGTGCGCTGCTGGCACGAGGACGCCCGCTACTACGTGCTGGAAGATGCCGACGGCAAGGCGCGGGGCGGTTTCTACGTCGACCTATTCGTGCGCCCCGACAAGCGCAGCGGCGCCTGGATGGACACCTGCGTGGTGCGCGCGGAGCTGGAGGGCCACACGGAGCTACCCGTCGCCTACCTCGTCTGCAACTTCACCCCGCCGAACGGCGACCAGCCAGCGCAGCTGTCCCACAGCGAAGTGCTCACCCTATTCCACGAGTTCGGCCACTCCCTGCACCACATGATGACCCGGGTCGCCTACCCCAGCCACTCCGGCATCAACGGCGTGCCGTGGGATGCTGTGGAGCTACCGAGTCAGTTTCTCGAGAACTTCGTGTGGGATCGCGAGGTGATTGGGATGATCAGTGGACACGTCGAGACCGGAGAGCCCTTGACCGAGGAGTTGCTCGATCGTCTGATCGCCTCACGCACCTTCAATGCCGGCATGGCGATGCTTCGCCAGCTAGAGTTCGCCCTGTTCGACATGCGCTTGCATGCGCAGGCAGCGCCCAACAATGGCGAAGAGGAGCGCTCTATCGGCCGCACCTTGAGCGCTGTACGCGATGCCGTTTCGGTTGTGCCCGTACCGGATTTCAACCGCTTCCCCTGCAGCTTCTCCCATATCTTCGCGGGCGGCTACGCAGCCGGCTACTACAGCTACAAATGGGCCGAAGTACTCTCCGCCGACGCCTACTCGGCCTTCGAGGAGGAAGGGGTGTTAAACGTGCCCACGGGTCAACGCTGGCTGGAAAACGTGCTAGAGGTTGGCGGTACCCGCGACGCGATGGAGGCCTTTGTCGGCTTTCGTGGACGACCGCCTACGGCTGATGCCTTGCTGCGCCACAGCGGGCTCGCCAACTAGGGAAAGGCCTGTATTTGAGCCGAACCACACTTGCGCACCATCCCCCAGGTGCGGTGAAACTGTGACAGAGCACACAGTTTCACCAGAAAGCGGATCGTAGGCTTCGTGGTTACATAGACTTTCGCGCCGAACGGGTCCACCTCAGCGCAGCGGCACACCTCAGGACTCTCGTTGGATACACCCAGGCAATTCGGCAACGAAATGGACGTGACCGGCACCGTCAAGGTGAGTTCGGCCCCAGCCGTTCGTACGGCCGTCAGCCAGATCCTCCAAGAGCTCTATCCGCACAGCGATCTGAGCTTGCTCACGCGAGCCTTCGACGACTTCGAACAGATCTTCCGCGGCGAGGTCGCCGGCTACCGGGGCTGCAAGACCGTCTACCACGACATGCAGCATACGCTCGACATGACCCTCGCCATGGCGCGGCTCATCGGTGGACACGATCGCACGCACAAAGGGGAGGAGTGCTTCGGCAGTCGTCTGGCGATGGTCGGGGTCACCTGCGCCCTGTTCCATGACTCAGGCTACATCCTGCGCGCCGGTGACCGCGGCACCTCAGGGGCCGAGTACACCACCACCCACGTCTCACGCGGCGCCCAGTTCGTCGAGGGCTATCTGGTGGGGGTCGGCCTCGCCGAGTACGCCGTGGCCGCCAACTACATCGTTCACATGACGGGCTACGAGGCGACACCGGACGATGATGCGTTCACCGATCCCCGATTCCGAGTGGTCGGCAATCTCCTGGGCACCGCGGATCTCATGGCGCAGATGGCTGACCGCTGCTACCTAGAGAAGTGTCGTGATCGCCTGTTCCCAGAGTTTGTCCTCGGCGGCCTAGTCGGCGATGGTAAGGACGGCGCGGCCATGCAGTTCCGCTCTGGCCACGACCTGCTCAAGGAAACTCCGAAGTTCTTCGAGCAGATCTTCCGCGATCGCTTGAATAGCGAGTTCAACCGCTCCTACCACCTGTTCGAGGCGTGGTTCGACGGTGAGAATCCCTATCTCGATGCTATCGTGAAGAACGCGCGCTTCCTGCAGAAGGTCCTGCAAAACGACAGCTGGGAGCTGCTGCGTCGTAAGCCACCGTTGGTCACCTCCGATGAGGAATCACTGGAGGAGACTAATCGCTTAGCCGTGAAGCGCCTGCGCGAGATGCTCACCAGCGATGCCGAACACAACAAGCGCGCAGCCACCTAGAACGTTCGCTAAGCGACATTCCTCAGCACTCGGACGTCCGCATCGACTTTCTCCCCAACGGCACGACTTTCGTGGACTCGAGTCGCCGAGCCCCTCACGCAAACTGACATTTACCCGATCACCACCCATGGAGTTCGCCCATGTCAGTCAACAGCCGTTGGATCGCACCCTCTTTGCTCTCGCCAGTGCTCGGCCTTCTGGCCAGCGGCGCAACCGCCGCCAGTTTGCCCTTCATCAACGAGCTGCATTACGACAACGCCGGCGGCGACGAAGGCGAGGGCGTGGAGCTGCTCGCCGCCGCCGGCACATCCCTCGCGGACTGGACCCTCGCCCTCTACAACGGCAGCAACGGGGCGGTATACGAGACCATCGTCCTCGAAGGCGTCGTCGAGGCGCAGAGTGACGGCGTCGGAACCGTGTTCTTCGCAGTTTCAGGTCTGCAGAACGGCCCCGATGGGATCGCCCTCGTGGCCCCGGACGCCACGGTGGTGCAGTTTCTGAGCTACGAAGGGAGTTTCAGCGCCACGGACGGCCCGGCGGCAACGATGCTGAGCGTGGATATCGGCGTCGCCGAGGGCACTGACGCAGCGATCGGCACCTCCTTGCAGCTGGTGGGTCGCGGACGTGCACCCGCGGACTTTGAATGGATCGGCGGCGCGACAGCTAGCTACGGCGCCTTGAACGTGGGTCAGGAGATCGCCGCTGTGCCCCTACCGGGCAATCTGGCCCTGCTCGGCAGCGCCTTCGCAGGGCTGCTCGGTCTGCGGCGCGCACAGACCTATCGGCGCAGAGGCATGAAGCTCCAACACAAGGCACGCCAGGCGATCCAAAGCAGCACGATAGGAATGAGCACCGTCTCCAACAGGAAGCTCGCCGTCAGCGTGACCACCTGAGCGGCAGCCCCCCCGAGGACCGCTCGGGCGCGCTCGATCCGTTGCCCCACGTCGAGCGATGCAAAGCGCTCACCCACGTAATTGCCGAGGCGTTCGAGGAGAGACTCGTCCCGCGGTGTCGGTGGATGGGCCTGGGCTTCCACCTCCTGAGCCAGCACAGCCACCTCGTCTGCCGTATCCATCAGAACTTGCGTCGCCTGTTCCTGCTCTGCCTGCAGGAACAGGCCGGAGATACCGCTGGTGACCAACAGCAATGCAGGAACGACCAGGCGAGTAAAGAGCAACGTGAGGGCGATCCGCTGCACGACGGCTCGAGTCCGTTGGGCGCCCAGGCTCGGTTTCCACACGCCCAGGAGCAACAGGGCGATGGCGAACCCTACCGTTAGGTCGAAGGGCCACCACGCGGCCATGCGCAACAGCGCCGACTCGATGCCGAGGGCTACGCCGCTCGCGAGCATCACCCAGGAGAATCGCTCGATGAGATCATTGACTGGATCGAGCAACTGACCCGGTGCCAGGGTCACCCCCACCCCCGCTGGCTGCAAGGCCACCTCCGTCTCTTGCACCACGGAGATCACGCCATTCAGACTCCTCGCCACGCCGTAGGTCACCATCGCGCGCGCCAGCGCAGCCTCCGCGTAGCGCCCTGCGGGGCGATCGAGTACACCCGAAATCGATAGGGCCAGCACGGCGAGCAGGGCAGCACTGAGTAGCCCACGCCTGAGCAGCGGTGCGGTCGGTTCCAATGCCGTAGGTTCTCGCGTCAAGACCGTGGTCCTCTCCATGTCGAAGCACAGGTGTCAGCCGGATGCCTTGCAACGGTACCGCGATGCGCCCTGGCGTGCTTGTTCGCCATCCGCGCATTGATTAACCTGCTCCTAATTCTCGCCTTGTAACGAGTTGCATGCCTGCCGACACCACCCTTGGGCAGTCCCCACGGTCCGCCTGGGGCCGACGCCGCCGAGTCACCGTGCTGGCTGCACTTGCGGTCGCCTGCGCATGGCTCGGTGCCTGTAGCGAAGCGCCAACAGAGAGTGATCTGCGGATCTACCGTCACGCGCTCGACAACAAGGTCGACAATGTCGATCCGGCCCGCGCCGCAACGGTTTATGCCAACCATCTGGTTCTCAACCTCTTCGACACGCTCTACGCCTATCGCTATCTGGCGCGCCCTTACCAGCTGAAGCCGAACCTGGCGACGGCAATGCCTGAGGTCTCCGACGATGGCCTGACCTACACGATTCGTATTCGCGAGGGCGTGCACTTCATCGACGACCCTGCCTTCGCCGACGGCAAGGGGCGCGAAGTCACCGCCGCAGACGTGGTCTACTCAATCGAGCGCCAACTAGACCCCGACACGAACTCCCAGGGCGATTGGCTCTGGCGCGGTCGTGTTGACCGCTTAGAGTCAGTCGATCGCTACACGTTGCGCATCCACCTAAGCAAACGATTCCCTCAGCTCACGCACACGCTTGCTCAGGGGTTCTCCGCCGTGATGGCGCGGGAGGCCGTGAACTACTACGGCGAGCAAATCGGCGTGCACCCTGTGGGTTCCGGGCCCTTCACACTGGAATCCATCGACGCTCAGCGAGCCGTACTCCTCGCCAACCCTACCTACCGTGAAGAACCCGTCCATCTGGACACCGAGGGGTATGACGAGACGCTGCACAGCGCGTACGGGTTAGAGGCGATCGAGGGGCTGGCGCCACCGTTCATCGACCGACTAGAGATCTGGTTCATCGCCGAAGACCAGGCCCGCTGGAACTCATTCCGAAAGGGCAACGAGGTGCACTACGCGCGCGCGTCGCGTGACGCTATCGAAGAGGCTTATCGCGACGGCGAGATCATCGACGGCCGCCTGCTGGAGTACCGGGCGCTAAATACGCCAGCACCGGAGGTCATTTACCACACCTTCAACTTCGATTTTGACGAGATCGGCTATCACGCGGATCCTGCACGTGAGGCACGCAACCGCCTACTTCGCTGTGCGTTAGTGAATGCGTACGATTGGCAAGCGCGCAATGAAGCGTACTTCGATGGCACGGCGGAGATTTTCTCGGGCGTGTTGCCACCCACTGTTCCAGAGTTCGACCCGACTGCGAGCCTCGCCTACGCGACGCGAGACTCGGAACGCGCCGGCGAGTATCTTCGCCAAGGTGATTGGCACGAGGACAATCTCCCAGAGATCGTCTACGGCTTCAACGGCACCAGCACACAGCAGCAATACTTCGAGCAGTTTCGTGCTTGGGTGGCCGAGATCGGCTTCCCGCTAAGCAAGGTATTACCTAAGAGATTCGGGAGCTTCGCGGACTTTGCGAATGCCATTCGCAGCGGCGAGCTAATGATGTCCTTCAAGTCCTGGTCCCTGGACTACCCGGACGCTGAGAACATGCTGCAAGCCTACTACGGCCCGAACCGGGCGCCAGGCTCCAACGACGCGAACTACGCTAACGATCACTACGACGCACTCTACGAACTTGCCTCCACGATGGAAGCTGGGCCTCAACGCACTGCCATCTTTCGCGAGATGAATCAGATGCTGATGGACGACTGCGCTGTCATCGCCGGCGTTGCACGCACGCAACTACTCATGTGGCATGACGAGGTGATCTACTTTCCTGACCGCAACATCGTTGGCGGCTTCTCCCTCAAGTATGTGAGCCTCGGTACCCCGCGCCCGCGCGCTGCACTCGGCGAATGAGTACGTGAGGCTAGGAGTCTTTCTCCTGCGTCGGCTGATTGCGAGCGTTCCCCTGTTGGTGGGGGTGACGTTCCTGAGCTTCCTCCTCATGGTGTTCTTTGGACCCGACATGTCGCTCGTGCTAGCGGGAAAGAACCCTACGGTTGAGGAAATTGAGGCGCTGCGCCACTCGCTCGGCTACGACCGGCCTCTATTCACCCGCTATGCCAGCTACCTTGGGGATCTGGTGCGCCTAGATCTCGGTACCTCGATTCACGGCGAGCCGGTAGCTGCCATTCTCAGGCGCACGGTGCCCGTGTCGGTCGAGCTGGTACTGCCGGGGTTTCTTGTGGGCAATCTGCTAGGCCTAGGTGTAGCGTTAGTCGCAGCGCGATATCGCGGTCGGTGGCCCGATCGTGCACTCATGGGGGCTGCGGTCGGCGCCATGAGCGTGAGCTTTCTGATCGTAGTGATCTTCGCTCAGCTGGTCTTCTCCTCTCGGCAAGGTCTTAACCTGTTCCCCGTCCAAGGGTGGATCGTGGATAGCATTGGCGACTATTTGTATTACGTCACTGTCCCCACGCTAGCACTCGTGTTCGTCACTGTGGGTTACAACGCGCGATTCTATCGAGCCGTGTTGGTGGAGGAGCTCTCTCGAGACTACGTGCGTACGGCCCGGGCCTACGGCGCCAGCCCCAGCCGCGTGCTCACCGCCGACGCCCTGCGCAACTGCGCTATCCCGATCGTCACCCGCGTCGTGTTCTCGATCCCGCTGGTAGTGATCAGCGGCAGTCTCGTGCTGGAGCAGTACTTCGGCATACCCGGGATCGGCGAGGCCACCCACGACGCGATCCATAGCGGCGATCAGCCCGTGCTCAATGCGGTGGTCGCGCTGACCGCCGTTGCCTTCGTGTTGGTGCAGACGCTAGCCGACGCGGCCTACGCCACCTTCGACCCACGCGTGACCCTTCGGTGAGCGACGCCCAGGCCATCGCAGGTAGCACCTCCCCGTGGACGACACTTCGGCGGGACCCGCTGGCAATGGGCAGCCTCTCGGTGGTGGTGGCGTACGCCGTGGTGGCCTTGCTCGTGGGCCTCGGCGCGTTGGGCGAGAGTTGGGCCCTGATCACGGGATCGCCCTTTGAAGGTCCGAGCGCCGCGCATCCAGCAGGCACGAATCGAAATGGCTTCGATATCTTCGCCCGAGGTCTCTACGCGACACGCACGGCGTTCGAAATAGGTCTAGTGGTGACCGCCGCAACGATGACACTTGGCGCCCTTTTGGGGGGAATCGCCGGCTTTGCGGCGGGCAGCTGGATCGACGAGAGCGTCCTGTGGCTGAAGGGCGTAATCGACTCCGTACCCTTCTATCTGCTGGTGGTCGCCGTGGCCTGGGCCTTGCCCGATGACTTCACCTACGCGATGCACGTGGCCATGATCAGCACCTTCTGGACCACCGGCGCTCGCTATGTTCGCGCAGAGGCGCTCAGGCTGCGCGAACTCGAGTACGTGAGCGCAGCGCGCGCCCTGGGTGCCGGCACGACACGACTCGTGCTTCGCCACATTCTGCCGAACACCGTTCACCTGATCTTAGTGCAGGCGACGCTGGTGTTCGTCGCCGCCATCAAATCCGAGGTGATCCTCAGCTTCCTGGGGCTTGGCGTGCGCGACGGCATGAGCTGGGGCTTGATGCTCGGTGAAGCAGCCAGCGAGGTCGGCCGCGGCCACTACGGTAACCTGCTCACTGCCTCCCTGCTAATGTTCGGGCTGGTGCTGGCCGTGAGCCTGCTCGCTGATGCGTTGCAGGACGCGTTAGATCCGCGTCGGGCGCAGGGCGGCCAGTGATTACTGTGGCTAGGCGACGGATCTCACACCCCGCGACCTTACAACTTTGCTCGTTCTGGGGTAACCGTGTTGAATTGCGTTGCAAATGGGGGCAAGTAGTCCGCTACCTAGGTTCGCCTGGTATCTCGCGCCGCCTAGGTATCTTGAGCCACAAATTGGCAGCTGCTAGCGTCAATCCCGAAAGACGCTTCTAAGCGAGACCGCAGTGAGAGACGCTCTTCTGATTCTACTGGTAGGTATCGGCAGTTATGCCGCGAATGGCGTGTGCAACGAGCAGGACGCACGGGACAAACCGAGAGCGCGCGATCTCGGCATCCCCTTCGACGGACAGCCCGGCCCGTTTAATGCCATTACTGACGTCGCTGGGGTGCGCGTCGGCCATCGGACCATCGTCGACGGTGAAGGCGCCCTGATAGCGGGCACGGGCCCTGTGCGGACAGGCGTAACGGCGATCCTCCCGTTCGGAGAAGACCCAGCGGCAGTCGCTTACGCTGCGTATCACGCATTGAATGGGAACGGTGAGATGACCGGCACGATCTGGATCGAGGAGAGCGGCACGCTCTCTGGGCCGATCATGATCACCAACACGCACAGTGTCGGCGTCGTGCGCGATGCAGTCACCGAGTGGTCGCTCGAGAAGACCGGGGGACAGTTGGCATGGTCGCTGCCGGTAGTCGCCGAAACGTGGGACGGCCCTTGGCCTCCCTACGGGGGCTTGAATGACATCAATGGATTTCACTTGACCAAGGAGCACGCTTTCGCAGCGCTAGAGGCCGCCACAGGCGGACCGGTAGCAGAAGGCAACGTCGGCGGCGGCACGGGCATGATCTGCAACGAGTTCAAGGGAGGAATCGGGACCGCGTCGCGCCAATTCCTCGTTGGTGCTGGGCGTTACACGCTCGGGGTACTCGTCCAGTGCAATTACGGGCGTCGCGACTGGCTGCGAGTAGCCGGCATCCCGGTCGGCCGCGAGATCCGAGGCGCCGATATCTGCTACGAGGGTGATGCGCCCCAAGGACGGGTCGAGCCGCCTTGCGAATCAGAGGAGCCCGCCTCAAGCCGCCCCGAGCTCGGGTCGATTATTGTGGTCGTTGCCACAGATGCTCCGTTGCTGCCGCACCAACTCGAGCGAGTTGCTAAGCGAGTCACACTTGGGCTGGGACGACTGGGCAGCAGCGCGAGCGACTCGTCCGGCGACATCTTCATCGCCTTCTCCACAGCGAACAAGGTCGCGTTCGATGAGCAGCCAGCGACCGTCCGGACCCTCGCCAACCCACACTTGACTGCGGTGTTTGTGGCCACCGTCGAAGCCACTGAAGAGGCTGTCGTCAACGCGCTGGTGGCTGCGGAAACGATGACCGGGGCCGATCGGTATCGCGTTCCGCGTTTGCCCCATGACGAACTTGTTCGGGTGCTTACCAGATATGGCAGGGTCAAGTAACCCAACTCCAATACACTGCGCTCCCTGCATGGCAAGCGTTGCTGCCCGTCGACCAGCTTCAACCGGGTTACTAGCGCCGGTAACTCGGTGACCATCGATTGTCGGATGCTGTAGAAGGAACACAGGGGCACCGTTATGAATACCTTGAATTAGCTAATCGATGAGATCTCCGCAAGTCGGCTCTAGGTGCGTAGGCGGGTCACGTTACGTTCTTGACACGGGTAGCGCGCGGAAGCGTCAGCAGCATTCCGCAAGTCTCCAGGCATTGAACGGGTAAGCTGGAGTTGTGCGCCTTCGCTAGGAAGCCGCTGGTTTCCTCATAGGTATGCATTTCGCGATGCCTAGGCTGAAGTAGGCGAGCAAAGCAAGGAGTACGTGCCATCCAGCGCCATTCGCGCTCGGACTCGCACCAATGCAGGCCCCAGTGATCGCGCAAATCGTCAACTGTGGCAAACGGACCGACGCGGCCGGTCGGTACGTTCGAGCAAATTCACAGTGATCGATTTCGCTAGGTCATACGGTTGATCAACATCTGTATCGGACAGCAGCGCCACGTCAACGCGTGGACTCATCGTCGACGAGCTCCTAGCCCCCTCCGGCTGCCCCGCGACCAAAGGGCGGGAATGGGTTGAAGTCTGTGCACGAGGTGAATCCGCAGTGCTGCGGGAACCGGGACCAAGCTTCTGAAAAAAGGAGCAGAATACTAGGTCCGAATTTGACAGTTAGAGTATGCTAAGGGGTCTTCATGTGGGAGATCAAAGATAAGGTCATGGAATTCACTTATTTGATAGACAAGATCAAAGATGCGGAATTCGAAGAGCACCCCTTTAAGCACATCTACATCGAGAATTTCTTCGAGCACTCAGACTTCAAGTCCATCACGGGTGCCCCAGAGATCTCATTGGGGGAGTGCAAAACCGACGAAGACCTGTTTGCGCGGTTGTTCGAGAACGACTACAAGGTCATCTCTTTTCCTGGGTGCACAACCGATTACAAGGAGTACATCCGCAAGCACTCCCACGGTGAGCCGCTTACTTCGCACACTGCATGTGAAAGCTCGGGAATAGCGCTGCGATTGAGTCCAAAGGACGAAATGCTCGTTGCTCTGGACAGGTTTCTAGCGTCGGATTCATTCAATGAGGCAATCGCTGAGAAATTTGGCATCGAGTACGCGTCCTGCAATGTCGATGGCGGTATCCAGAAGTACTTAGACGGATATGAGATCTCACCGCACCCCGATATTCGCCGCAAGGCGGCCACCTTCATGGTGAACATCAATCCGCACCAAGACAGTGAGAAGCATGATCACCACACCCACTATCTGAAGTTGAATTCGGATTACCAGTACGTTAGAGAGTTTTGGGAATCAACCCCGAAAGCGGAAAGGCAGTGGGTGCCCTGGGAGTGGTGCACGACCGAGTTTCTGCAGACCAAAAACAACTCCATCGTTCTGTTCTCCCCTGCGGACGACACGATGCACGGAGTGAAAGCAAACTACAATCACCTAGTCACTCAGAGAACTCAGCTGTACGGAAATCTCTGGTACAAGAGCGACAACACGTCATTTGCACCGACGTGGGAAGAATTAAGAGCTAGGGACTTCTCCGCCCCGCCGACAAGCAGAAACCCGCTTAGTGAGCCACTTAGATCAGTGAAGGGGATTGCTAAAAAGCTCATTAAGCCGCTTATCCCCAAAGATCCGAACATTGGTGATCGCGAGCACTAGCAGCCTGTTGGAGAAGGCTCAGTCGATTTCCAACAGCGGATCGTGCCGCCTGAGGCCTTGGACAATAGCCTGACAGTCTTCGGGAACTGCCCGCTTATACCGTTCAACCGATCGCCTCAGGAAAGGGAGACGCTACCGCTATTCCACGGTGACCGACTTCGCAAGGTTACGAGGCTGGTCCACATCGGTGCCCTTGAGCACAGCCACGTGGTAGGCGAGCAGCTGCAAAGGAATCGTGTACACCATCGGCGCCTGCGAGTTCGTTACCCCTTCAGGCAGAGTGATGACCGTCGTTTGCTCATCGTCTTCCAGACCCGAGGTGGGATCGGCGAACACGTAGAGGCGACCGCCCCGCGCACGAACTTCCATCAGATTCGACTTCACCTTTTCCAATAGCGCGTTGTCCGGAGCCACGGCGATGACCGGCATATCTGCGTCCACCAGCGCGAGAGGGCCGTGCTTGAGTTCACCCGCTGCGTAGGCCTCCGCGTGGATGTAGGAGATCTCCTTGAGTTTGAGCGCACCCTCCATGGCGACCGGGAACTGGGTGCCGCGACCTAGGAAAAGCGCATGGTGCTTTTCAGCGAATTCTTCCGCCAGCAGTCGGATGCGGTCGTCGAGGGCGAGGGTGTTCTCGATTTGCCGCGGGACGTGCTGCAAGAGATGGGTCAAGCGACGCTCGTCTTCCTCGCCTATGTTGCCGGTACGGCGAGCGAGGACCAGAGAGAGCATGTGTAGGGCGGCTAGCTGAGTAGTGAAGGCCTTGGTGGAGGCCACACCGATCTCTGGACCTGCGCGGGTCATCAGGGACAGGTCTGACTCACGCACGAGAGCGCTCTCCGGCGAGTTGCAGATGGCGACCGAGCCCACGTAGCCAAGCTCTTTGCTCATGCGTAGGGCGGCTAGCGTGTCCGCCGTCTCACCAGACTGGGAGATGCTGACGAACAGGGTCCCGGGGCTGACGACCGGCCCGCGGTAGCGGTACTCACTGGCGATCTCTACAACGCAGGGTAGCCCGGCAATTTTCTCCAGATTGTAGCGAGCGATAAGCCCTGCGTGGTAACTGGTGCCGCACGCAACGATGTGCACCTGGCGCACGCGCGAAAGTACCTCCTCGGCGTTCGGACCGAAGATGCCGTCGAGCACGCGGTCGTCGTGGATGCGACCATCGAGGGTGTTCGCAATCGCCAACGGCTGCTCATAAATCTCTTTGAGCATGTAGTGGCGGTACTCACCCTTCTCCGCCGCATCAGCGCTTAGGGCGCTCTCGTGGGAGGCGCGCTCGGCCGCCTCACCGCGCGCATCGGTAACCTGAATCTCAGTCTGCGTAATCCGCGCGACATCGCCCTCCTCCAGGAACACAAACTGGCGGGTCACGGGGAGCAAGGCCGCCACGTCGGAAGCAACGAAGTTCTCGCCGATCCCTACGCCGATCACCACAGGGCAGCCCGAGCGTGCCACGATCAGGCAGTCAGGATCTTCGGGACACATCACAGCGAGAGCGTAAGCTCCCTCAAGGCGGCTGACGGTAGCGCGCACAGCGGCGAAGAGATCCTGTTCCTGGGACATCTGGTGGTTGACGCAGTGCGCGACCACTTCCGTATCCGTTTCCGAACTAAATTCATAACCTAGCGTACGCAGCTCTTCACGCAAGGCCTCATGATTCTCGATGATCCCGTTGTGAACGATTGCCACCGCCTGGCGAGAGAGGTGAGGGTGTGCGTTCGGCTCACTGGGAGCACCATGTGTCGCCCACCGTGTGTGGGCGATTCCGCGCGTCCCCGTGATCGGGTCGCGGTCGATCGCATCCTGCAGCGCCTGCACCTTCCCTACCGTGCGATGACGAGCGATCGCACTGTGTTCATCGAGCACAGCGAGGCCCGCCGAGTCATAGCCACGATACTCGAGGCGGCGCAGGCCCTCGACCAGGACGGGGATGACGTTGCGCTCCGCAACCGCTCCTACGATTCCACACATACGGTGCCCTAATCCTCTGTTGAGCCCGGGGGCGTCCAGTGTTCTACAGTCGTTTGGCGAGCTCGGCCGACGGTGAGCGTGCCCGGCACGGTGTCGCGGGTAATGGTGGAGCCGGAGCCGATATAGCTTTTGGCGCCCACCTTCACAGGGGCGACGAGCATGGTGCCCGAGCCGACGAAGGCGCCGTCCTCGATCACCGTCTTATGCTTGGCACGACCATCGTAGTTACAGGTCACCGTGCCGCAGCCCACGTTTACGCCAGCGCCGATCCGCGCGTCGCCGATGTAGGTCAGGTGATTCACCTTCGAGCCGGCGCCAATCAGTGATTTTTTCACTTCCACAAAGTTGCCTACCCTGGCACCGTGCGAAAGCACTGCGCCTGGACGTAAACGCGCCATCGGGCCCACGGTGCACTCACCTGCAACCTCCGCGCCCTCGAGTACGCTGTTGGCGGCGATCACGCTGTCTGCGGCGATCGTGCAGTCCTTGATCACAGCGCCTGGGCCCACCTTTACCCGATCGCCGAGGGTGACCTCACCTTCGAAGACGCAATTCACATCAATTTGAACGTCTCGTCCGCAACGCAGGCTGCCGCGGACGTCCAGGCGGGCGGGATCCGCCAGCGTCACGCCGTCTCGCATCAGGGTGTGGGCGGTACGGCGGCGAAGGGCGGTTTCGGCGGCAGCCAGTTGGATCCGGTCGTTGATGCCCAGCACTTCATCTTCGTCGTGCACCATCTGCGCGTTGACCGGGATGCCGTCGGCCACCGCCATCTCGATGACGTCCGTCAGGTAGTACTCGCCCTGGGCGTTGGCGTTGTCCAGGTGGCCCAGCCAGCGCCTGAGCAGTCCGGTGCGACAGGCCAGGACGCCCGTGTTGACCTCTTGCAGGCGTCGTTGGCTATCATCCGCATCCTTTTCTTCGACGATTCGCTGCACGCGGTCGCCCCGGTCGCGAACGATTCGACCATAGCCCGTCGGATCCGCTGCATGAAGCGTGAGCAGAGCAACAGCGTCCGTGAGTACGGGAAACTCCGAGGCGGCGGAATCGTGATCGTCCGGAGAGGCATGGCCAGCGACTCGGGGCTCGGTTTGCTCGATCAGTCGCTCCAGCGTCGGCCCTGTGACCAGGGGGACGTCACCGTAGAGAACCAGGACCAACGAATTGTTATCGGTGAGCGTGCTCATGGCGCAACCCACCGCGTGACCCGTGCCCAATTGCTCCGCCTGGAGGTGCCAGTGGAGGCTCTTCTCATCGCTGAATGCAGCGCGAACGGCATCGCCTCCGTGGCCATAGACCACGTGAACCCTCGCTTCCGGCAGCTGGTTGCACGTGGCGATGACGTGGGCGAGCAGTGGGCGGCCAGCAAGTGGCTGCAGCACCTTCGGCAGATCGGAGTTCATTCGTCTGCCCTTGCCGGCGGCGAGGATCACAATGTCGAGTTTCACGTGAACTCCTTGGCGATACGCCCACGGGTTTGGGCGAGCCTGACCAGTTCTTTTCCCTCGGTCCAGTGACTGGTGCTCAAGGCACTACATTCCGACCAAAAACATCTGAAAACAGCATCAAATAGCCGTGTGAAAATTCTAGTAATTCTCCACTATTTGGCGTTAGGGGAGCGTACGCAGGCGGCAGCTTCTCTCATTGCGTACGCCGACGCGATCGGCGCATCGAGTGTTAGGGAAGCGCGAAACTTGCTAGTAATGCCGTTCTAGAAACTAAATACTTTTTTATCCTGAGGCCAGGTTGCGCGCGGGCCGCCATCCCATCGCATCGTGGACCTGATAGGGGGAACCACCTCCTTGCCTGCGTCCACCCAAGATAAGGAAAAGGAATTTCTAGAACATTAGTTCTCTTAACAGTTCAGCTTAAGCACGCTGTTTATCAAGGAGCTAACAAGGTGTGCCGAGGCATCGGAGCGTCAGTCAAGAGGCTGGTCTACCACCACGTGAAGGGCTCGATTCCGCTCCAACATCTCCTTTCGCATCTCACGGCGCATGCGACCGGCCTCGAACAGGGCCTTCTCAACATCCGTCTGTGGTTCGAGCTGGGGCACCTCGCGAGAGTTGCCCTGGTCATCCTTGGCCACCATGGTGAAGTAGCAGCTACAGGCGTGGCGCTGCTCGTCAGTGTGCAGATCCTGGGTCATGATCTTCACGCCGACCTCCATGGAGGTCTTCCCTGTGAAGTTCACATGCGCCAAAAACGTGACCAGTTCGCCCACCTTGATCGGCGCCTTGAAGGCTAAGTGATCGAGGGAGGCAGTCACGACGTAGGACTTGCAATACTGAGCCGCGCACGCGTACGCCACCTGATCGAGGAGCTTGAGCAGGGAGCCCCCGTGAACATTGCCAGAGAAGTTGGCCGTGTCCGGGGTCATGAGCACTGTCATGGTGAGGGACTTGCGGGGTCGATCGCTCATGGTGGTGGTGCGCTCCCCCGTTCGGGTGCTTTAGCGTCGAGGAGCATGGCATCCGCTTCCAGCGACAACGGGCCGCGGCGTGATGCCGCAGCCTCCAGCGGTATCAGCCTTGCTTGCGCAGGCGTCGGATCGCGCGCAGACGGGCAGCCGCTTCGGCCAGTTCGGCCTGGGCGCGCGCCCAATCGATGGTGGCGGCCTGGTCGTTCAAGGCGTCCTGAGCGCGGCGCATAGCCTCCTCGGCCTCCGCTTCGTCCAGATCCGCCGCGCGCACTACCGTATCCGCCAGCACTGTTATCAAGTGCGGCTGGATCTCCAGAGATCCGCCGGAGACGTAAAAGTGCAGCTCCTCACCGCCCTCGGGCAGCTGCACGCGGACATCGCCCGGGCGCAGGTCTGTGAGTAGCGGGGCGTGGCGGGGCGCGATGCCCACATCGCCCTCACGGGCGGACGCGAACACCATGGCCGCCAGACCTGAGAAGATCTCTCCCTCGGCGCTGACGATGTCGACCTGAATCGTGCTCATGCTTGAGGCTCCTTCGTAGAAGAACTAAGCCGCGAGGCTCAGCTCATCTCCCGTGCCTTCTCCACGGCCATCTCGATCTTGCCGCACATGTAGAAGGCCTGCTCGGGCAGGTCGTCATGGTCGCCGTCGACGATGGACTGGAAGCCGCGGATCGTGTCCTTCAGGGACACGTACTCACCCGGCGTGCCGGTGAACTGCTCGGCCACGTGGAAGGGCTGGGACAGGAAGCGCTGGATCTTACGCGCGCGGCTCACGGTGAGCTTGTCCTCAGGGGAGAGCTCGTCCATGCCGAGGATCGCGATGATGTCCTGCAGCTCCTTGTAGCGCTGGAGCACGCCCTGCACGGCGCGGGCCGTGTCGTAGTGCTCCTGGCCGATGACCAGCGGATCCAGCTGGCGGGAGGTGGAGTCGAGCGGGTCCACGGCGGGGTAGATGCCGAGCTCAGCGATCTGACGCGACAGCACGAGGGTGGCGTCCAAGTGCGCGAAGGTCGTCGCTGGGGACGGGTCGGTCAGGTCATCCGCAGGCACGTATACGGCCTGGAAGGAGGTGATCGAGCCGGTCTTGGTGGAGGTGATGCGCTCCTGGAGCACACCCATCTCCTCGGCCAGGGTCGGCTGGTAACCCACGGCGGAGGGCATACGGCCGAGCAGGGCGGACACCTCGGTACCGGCCAGCGTGTAGCGGTAGATGTTGTCCACGAACATGAGGACGTCACGGCCCTCGTCGCGGAAGAACTCCGCCATGGTCAGACCCGACAGGGCCACGCGCAGGCGGTTGCCCGGGGGCTCGTTCATCTGACCGTAGACCAGGGCCACCTTGTCGATGACCTTGGAGTCGGTCATCTCGTGGTAGAAATCGTTACCCTCACGGGTTCGCTCACCCACGCCGG